>JABMPR010000183.1 GCA_013202895.1 bacterium
AATTAATCTGATTAGGAGGGAATTTGTAACTTGATATTCCCGAGAGGCAGAGTCGGGGAGGCGCGCGAGCTCACCTAAAAGGCTCGCTCGCCGCCCCGACATCTACCTCTCAGAAAGGTACCAGGAACCTTCAATCAGCCTAAATTGAAGATTTGGTTTTACCCTGTGAGCAGTGATACGTTGGAGACATCGCAGGTTTATAGCTGAAAAGAAAGCTGTGTTGTATAACAAATTCATTCCTAATTAATTCGTCATTCCTTTTCCGATGTTTCCTTATTTCAGTCCGGCTTTACGCAGTAAATTGATCAATTTTTCTGTATGGGATAGATCCTTATGTGGCGAAGCTAAGGTGAAAGTATCCAATGAGAACTTTGGATTGATACTCATTACTTCTGCTGCAGCTTTGCAGGCCTCATCTTCATTGCCTGTGGCAATGTAACAAGCAGCAAGGCAAATGTGGGGAAAGAGAAAATCAGGATTCAAATTGAGTGCTTTTTTATAAGCTTGAATAGCCTCTGCGTATTTTTCCATGCTTAAATGTGTATGGCCTAAAAAGTGATAATAATAAAACGGCGCAACTGGGTTGAGGCGAAAGGCTTTATCTAATAATGAAATAGCTTCTTCTGGCATTCCTGAAAAGTAAAGTACAAGCGCTAACAATGCATAAGAGTCAGAATTATTGGGATTTAATGCCACCGACCGTTCTCCATACTCAATTGCTTTGTCATGTTGACGTTTAAAAAGATAGATTTGGCTCAACACAATAAGGGGTAAATCCAAAGAGTCATCCAGAGACAATGCTTTTACTGCGGCTTTTTCTGCCTGCTCAAACGACTCGAGAGGAGATTTGCTCCAGCCGTGATATACATCATTGAGGTGAGCGTAAGCCAACATTGCATAAGATAGTGAATAATTCTGATCCACAGCAATAGCTTCCCCAAAGCACATACTGGCGTGGATATTATCGGCGTCTGTCATTCGAAAAAAATACTCTAATCCTTGCAGAAACTTGATGTATGCGTTAATCTTTTCCGTACGTCCTTCATAATGGCGAAAACTCTCTTTGGGGAGCAGTTTCACATGAAGGGCTTCCATTAGCTTGATGGTAATGTCATCTTGAATTGCGAATATATCTTCTAAAACCCTGTCATAGCTTTCTGCCCACAGATGGTGTCCGGTTGGTGGATCGATTAACTGAGCATTTATTCGCACACGGTCTCCAGACTTTTGGACAGATCCTTCTAATACATACCGCACCCCCAGTTCTTGGGCAACCTGTTGGACTTTGACTGCTTTACCCTTGTAGGTAAATGTTGAATTTCGAGCGATTACAAACAAACCTGGAATCTTTGATATGCCGGTGATAATTTGCTCAGTCAAACCATCACTGAAAAATTCCTGACTAGAATCACCACTCATATTGTCAAAAGGCAACACAGCAATTGAAGGCTTATCGGGTAAATCAAGTTTCTTCTCTAAATTAGGAACACTATCATAAGATTTCGCATGCACCCGATACAATCGCACAGGTTTTGAAATATTTTTGACGTTTTTCTCCCCCATATATTCGTATTCAAAATCCAGCTTATTCTCAACCTGATCATATGCTCTATCGGATATGCAAATACCTCCCGCCTCAGAAAGAGACTCCACCCGGGCTGCTATGTTAACACCATCTCCGTATATTCGACCATCCTCTTCGATGACATCACCGAGGTTGATACCAATACGGAACTGCATCTGACGATTATAAGGTAGCTCCGTATTCCGTTCAGCAAGGTCTCGCTGGATTTCCACCGCACAGTTTACAGCATCTACGACACTGATGAAGTCTGCAAGGATGTTGTCGCCAGGAGAATCTACAACCCGCCCCCTGAATTGCTGGATAAAGCCTGCTATTGTGGTGCGATAAGTTGTTAGTGTGCGGACAGTTGCTTCCTCATCATCGCCCATGAGACGGCTGTAACCTTCAACGTCTGCGCTGAGAATGGCAGCGAGCTTACGCTTAAAACCTTCATCTTCCATATACCACCCCCCGTAATTAAGCTTTCAAACTGATGGACTCAATAGGTGCTTCAAAAATAGATTAATTGCGTTTATAAACAAATAGATGGGATTTAGTCCATCATTTTCGATGGTTCCGGCAGGTAGCGATACAATAAAACAAGATATCAGCCAACTACCGATATATTGAGATTATCTTCAATTTTTATTGACTTGTAAAACTGATGATGTCTTGCCTGTACCAACAGGCACTATCAAATCAATATCATTGAAGATTCGGTAAGGCAATCGTAAATGTTTGAGCCTTCAACGCACCGGATAAAGCTCAAAATACTTCGGTTAGATTCCTTTGCTGGACCGCCATGCAACGGTATCAGCCACGAA
>JABMPR010000184.1 GCA_013202895.1 bacterium
GGAATATATAATGACTTAAGTCGATCAAAAGGAAAATATTAGCGGAGACTATCTCATGTATTATCAATATTTTAAGTTAATTATTCTACAAGAATAAGCAAGTATAAATACTACTTATCTTATATATTATCACAAGGTTACGCATACACTGCTTAGCTACAGCATGAAAACCCCAACAAAGAATCCACTATTGGACCCACGTTTTCACACAGCCTCTTAAGTCGGGGGATTAAAACAACTGCGCGGTGAGAAGGAAGCACTTCCAAACCCTGCACATAATATTATCTTGCCTTCCGAAAATAACAGGAAGCGCAATGAAATATTTTATACCCATCTTAATCCTCAGTCTCTCATCCCTTATAGCTCAGATCCCCGAAGGGTATTACGATGGCACCTCTGGTTTATCCGGAACAGCTCTCCAGCAGGTGCTTCATGATATTATTGACAATCACACCGTAGTAAGCTACTCATCCCTTTGGACTCATTATCAGACCACTGATGTCAAACAAAATGGTAAAGTATGGGATATGTATTCCGATATTCCTGGCGGCGACCCACCTTACGAATTCACCTTTGTTAGTGACCAATGTGGTAACTATGGTGCTGAAGGTGATTGTTATAACCGCGAGCACTCATGGCCCAGGAGCTGGTTCAACGATGTTCCGCCCATGGATACAGATATCTTTCATGTAGTTCCTAGCGACGGTTATGTCAACGGTCAGCGTGGAAATTATCCCTATGGTGAAGTAGATAGTCCCAACTGGACATCCCTCAATGGTAGCAAGCGGGGACCCTGCGTTTATCCAGGCTATTCTGGGACCGTATTCGAACCCATCGATGCCTATAAAGGCGACTTCGCCCGCATCTATTTTTATATGTCAACCCGTTATTTAAATGAGGACAGTGGCTGGAGCGGTAGTCCCATGGTCAATGGTGCCCAACTCGAGCCCTGGGCACTGGACATGCTGCTGGAATGGCATGCAGCAGATGCGGTCAGCCAGAAAGAAATTGCTCGGAATGATGCGGTCTATAATATCCAAAACAACCGCAACCCCTATGTGGATCACCCTGAATACGCAGACATGGTCTGGGAGGGTGTCTCCCCGACTCCCTTAGCCCCAAGCAATCTGCAGGCTGGCGATATCACTGAAACAAGCCTGATCCTGACCTGGACTGACAATGCGGTTGATGAAGAAGGATTTTATGTTTATCAGAATGGAGTTTTCCATACTACTGTGGGTATAAATGGTGAGTTTTACATGGTCAGCGATCTGGTTGCTTCAACGAGCTACACATTTGGTGTTTCAGCCTTTAATGCTGCAGGTGAATCAAGCATCACTAGCATTGGCCTAACCACAGCAGGTGGAGGGGGAGTCACCCATTTTGTTGAGGGTTTTGAAACTGGCGGTGGCAATGGCTATATCGATGGTGACTTCACCCTTGAAAGCGGTATCTGGAACGCCTATCAGGCGGGCAATTTTACATTGGGAACCCCCAATAGTGGTAATTTTTGTATCGCCATTAATGATGATCAAAGCGATGCTCACCTTACCACTCCATCAGTCAATACCCTGGGTAATATATCATTCTATTATTATCAGCGGAATGGTTCAGCCACAGATGCATTCCAAATACTGAAGTCCTCCAATGGGGGCACCTTTGTAACAGTTACCATCCAAAGTTATAATGTTGGTGAAAGCTATACCCACTTTTCATATCCCGTAAATGACACAGCGGCTTCAGTCAGGATCAAAATTCTTAATGACAACCAGTCCGCTCACCTCATAATTGATGATATCTCAATGACCAGTTACGAGCCGGTCAGGATAGATCATTATCACCCGGAATTACCTGATCGATTAAGTCTGAGTCCCGCATATCCCAATCCCTTTAATCCCAGCACAACTCTGAGTTTTCAGGTAAATAAACGCACAATAAATCTGAAGCTGCAGATTTTCAACATTCATGGTGAATTGCTTGATACTCCTCTCACGGGCACCTATGCACCAGGTAGGTATGAGCTGGCATGGACGGGGTTGACCAGCAATGATAAAGAACTTCCATCAGGAATTTACCTTATCCGATTGACTGATGGAGTAGAATCCAGCCTTCAGAGAATCACACTATTGCGCTAATACCTAATTCGATTTAATTAAAAAAATCATAGCAAGTTGGTACAACTCCACTTGTTTTAATTATATTTAGACCTCGCGGGAATCAACCCGCCATCCGATGACTAATTAACCGTATGTCCTCGGATCAACAAAAAGGCAGTTGTCAGCATGAAAACTTCACCTTTCTGTTTGTCAAAACCATGGGTAACTTTTCTGGTGATGTTCATCCCAGTTCTGGGGTGGACCCAGATTCCAGATGGCTATTATGATCAGGCAGAAGGACGCACGGGTAGCGAACTGAAAGCAGCCCTTCATGATCTAATCAGTGACCATATCAAATATCCCTATACATCAGGCTCAACAGACGTCTGGGATATCCTCAAACTATCTGATGAAGATCCTGATAGTTCTGAAAACGTTATTCTCATATATACCGGCCGATCTCAGGCTAAGACTGATAATAGTGGTGAAAGTGGTGCTGGAGGGGGCAATCTTTGGAACCGCGAACATGTCTGGTCCAAATCTCATGGATTTCCTATAGAGAATGATACGGCTTATACAGATTGCCATCACTTGCGCCCGGCTGATGAGAGTGTAAACTCCAGCAGAGGCACCCTGGATTTTGATTACGGCGGAAGCCAGCATGTTGAAGCTACAGAGTGCTACTATGATGGAGACAGCTGGGAGCCTCGGGATGCTGTAAAGGGTGATGTCGCCCGTATGATGTTTTATATGGTCGTACGCTATGACCCTGGATATCACACAGATAATACTCTCTATGACCTGGAATTGGTGGATTTCACTGGAACAGCAACTCAACAACCTACATTTGGAAAATTATCAAGCCTCCTTCAATGGCATGCGCTAGATCCACCAGACAATTTTGAACTGAATCGTAATGAAGTGGTCTATGGCTTTCAAGGAAACCGCAATCCATTTATCGATCATCCCGAATGGGCCGATTCAATATTCGCTGAACAATTATCAAGCAACACCCGCATCGGGTTTACAAATACCAGTATTGTTGTTGATGAAGATGCAGGCTCCATAAGCCTGGAACTCTCTATCATTAACCCTGATCCAACATATGATACTCAATGCGAAATCAACCTGACCGGGGGTAATGGAGAAGCAGCTGATCTGGATGGATTTGAATCTACTGCCCTGACTTTTCCAGCAGGCAGCAATTCTTTGCAAACTCTGGATTTAGCTATTACAGATGATGACCTGGCAGAGGAGCAGGAGACCTTTATCCTGAGCATTAGCAATGTCAGTGGAGGTGACTCAGCAGCGGTGAATGGGAGTGAAACCTTTGTCCTCACAATAAATCCTAGCGATCAGGAAAGTGCAGTGACTGGTCTAATCATCAGTGAAGTTATGGATGGAAATCGCAGTGGGGGACAACCAAAATATATTGAGATCACCAATACCACAGGAGACTATTTTGATATAAGTGGGTTTAGCATCTGGAGAGGGAGCAATGGGGCTACGCCAGCGGCTGTGGTCGAGATTCCGGCTGGAACCCTGCTGCCCACAGCAGAATCACGGGTGTTTGCCAACAATGCCGGGGACATGGTGAGCGCCGGATTTCCACCGCCTGATCAAACGTATTGGGGTATCAATGGGAACGGGAATGATGTATATCAACTTAGAACTTCAGCAGGCGAACTCATCGACGCCTTTGGTCTGGAAGGGACAACAACACCCTGGTATGAGAATAGCGTAGCAGAACGGACAGCCCCAGTTGTTAATGGTCGAGCCAGCTATGATTCTGAAGAATGGATTATCACAAATCTTTCTGTTGGGTATCCCGATAACGGTAGCCCTGGCACAGCTGGATCCCATGTGTTTGAACCCGTGTCCACGGAGAACCAGCAACAGCCCGATTCCTATTATCTGATGAACACCTTTCCCAATCCATTCAATCCCAGAACTTTGATTGATTTTAATGTCCCGAACTATGAACAGATCCAATTGGATGTCTTTGACATTATGGGTCGCCAGGTGACTAATATTCTAAATCAAGAGTTGTCCCCAGGTCAACATCAAGTATCCTGGAATGGCACAAATGCTTCCGGAATTGAGCTATCAAGCGGTATTTACTTCATTCGTTTATCAGGCTCCACAGGAACTCAAATTCAACGAGTTAGTATTCTGCGTTAAGCATCAAGCATTCTGGTTCCCCCTTGCCGTAATATGACATTTTTACGTCTTCTGGGAATTCCCCTTTTTCAATCTTACTAAGTATGCTATAAAAACTATATTTTGCCCGCAAAAGTCAGTAGAATATTAGCAATTCGGAGTGGTGTTTCTATTTATGGATGTTGTTGTATTTTCTTTACTTATAATGATTCTTACTGTGATTGCTGCTCTAACAGGGGAGTGGTTGGTTCACCTCCGAGCCCTAAATCGTATTCCAATCAGGATTCACATTAACGGAACCCGGGGGAAATCAAGTGTTACCAGACTGATTTCAGCAGGTCTGCGTGAGGCTGGTTTTTCTGTTCTGGGAAAGACCACCGGTTCAGATCCTCGAATTCTGGATCTCAATGGTAAAGATCGAAAAATTCACCGCCTGCAAAATGCCAGTATTGGTGAACAGGTCAGGTTTTTAAGATACTTCGGTCAACTCAAACCGCGCGCTATCGTGCTGGAATGTATGGCGGTTCAACCACAATATCAGTGGATTACGGAACACCAGATGGTAAAAGCTACCCACAGCGTCATTACCAATGCCCGTCTTGATCATGTGGAAGAGATGGGATACCGCCTGAGTGATATTGCCATGTCCCTCTCCAATACCATACCCTTCAATGGAAATTTATTTACCGCTGAACAGGCCAAACTCGAGATTTTTGAGGAAATGGCTAAAAAAAGAGGAACCCGGGTAAAAGCAGTTACCGATCATGGTGTTGACGAGCATGATATGCAGGGATTTAACCATATCGAGCATCCGGAAAACGTCGCCCTCTCTCTGGCGGTCTGCCAATCATTGGGAATTAGCAGAGATCAGGCTCTGGATGGTATGCGAAAAGCACAACCCGATCCCGGCGCCTTAAGAATTTGGGATCTGGTATTGGAAGACCGTCACTTCTCGCTTGTAAATGCCTTTGCCGCCAATGATCCCCAATCAACCAAAACCATCTGGAAAATGATCAAGGATCATCCCAGTCTGGACCATGGGCATATCTGCACCTTTCTAAATACACGTTCAGATCGTGTCAGTCGCACCTCTCAGCTTTTGGAATTGATTCTAAAGGATATCCGTCCTGATACCTTGTTTATCAGGGGGGAGCGCCTGGATCGTTTTGAGAAATCACATTTTTCTCGCTTTAAAGGACGTTTAGAACTCTTTAGCGAAGCGGAAAGCGCTTCCACATTCTCAAAAAAACTATTATCCCAGCAGGGGAGTACCCTGATCTTTGGTATTGGCAATATTGTAGGTACTGGATTTCAAATTCTGGATGAGTTGAAAAAGTATCGGGTTCAATCGTGAAAAGCGTTCGGATAAGAATGTTTTTTTATTCGCGTGGGACCAGAATAGCAGTTCAAAAAAAGAGCGTCATTCATGATTGAAATTGCAATCGGCCTGGGGATTATTCTCAGTCTGTGGCTTACCGAGTGGCTTGGCGTGACAGCCGGAGGTATAATTGTACCGGGCTATATTGCCATGTATCTCCATGATCCACTGCGGGTTGTTGCCA
>JABMPR010000185.1 GCA_013202895.1 bacterium
AGCTAATGAATATTCCGTTTTTCCATGATGATCAACATGGAACCGCCATTATTTCAGCGGCTGCACTCCTAAATGCGGTAGAGGTTGCCGGTAAACAGATGAGTAAAATCAAGATTGTGGTCTCCGGTGCCGGGGCATCAGCTCTATCCTGCAGTGAGCACTATATCCGCATGGGTGCCAGGCGCGAGAATCTTATTATGTGCGATTCAACTGGCGTTATTTACAAAGGACGCACAAAGGGCATGAACGAATATAAACTCCCTTTTGCCAACGATACCAAACACCGTACTCTGCAGGAAGCCTTAAATGGGGCTGATGTTTTTATTGGCTTATCCACAAAAGACATCCTGGTTGGTGATGACCTTAAAACAATGGCTCCAACACCAATTATTTTTGCCATGGCGAACCCTGATCCAGAAATTTCCTACCCTGATGCCATGGCTGCTCGTCCAGATGCCATCATGGGCACGGGTCGTTCAGATTATCCCAATCAGGTCAATAATGTCCTGGGATTCCCTTTCATCTTTAGGGGGGCTCTCGATGTTCAGGCGACTGAAATTAATGAGGAAATGAAAATTGCAGCCACGCTTGCTCTTGCAGCCCTGGCCAAGGAAGATACGCCGGATGAGGTGATCCAGGTTTATGGGCTGGAGCAGTTAGAATTTGGCCGAGATTATCTTATCCCCAAACCCTTTGATCCTCGAGTATTATTATGGGAATCTGTCGCTGTAGCAGAGGCTGCCATGAAATCCGGCGTTGCTCAACGTACCATCGATCTTGATGAGTATAGAGAAGAATTGGAAGCCAGACTAGGGAAAGGTCGCGAATTCATGCGGACCCTTTATAATCGGGCAAAAGCAGATCCTAAGCGTGTGATTTATCCTGAAGGCGAGAACCCCAGAATTATTCGGGCGAGTCACTTAATTCGCCAGGAGGGCATTGCCCACCCCATCCTTGTTGGCCGAAAAGCTAAGATCAAATCAATTGCCAAGGATTTGAATATTCCCCTTAAGGGTGTTGAAATTGTGGATCCCATGAAATGCGACCACCAAGAAAAGTTTATCGATGAATTTTACAGGATGAGACAACGTAAAGGTGTCACCCTGAGTGGTGCTCGACGCTTTATGGAGCGCCGCTACTCGTTTGCGGCAATGATGTTGCATATGGGTGAAGCAGATGCAATGATCTCCGGTATTACACAACAGTACCCCGATGCTTTAAGACCGGTATTACAGGTGATTAAGCCCCGCGCTGGAATAAAGCATGTCGCTGGATTATTTCTACTCATTTTTAAGGAAGGGATGAAGATTTTTGCTGATGTCTCTGTGAATATCGATCCCTCGGCCGAGGTTCTATCCGAAATTGCTCTGGTTGCAGCTGAGGAAGCCAGACGCTGGAGAATGACACCTCATGTCGCAATGTTAAGTTTCTCAAACTTCGGCTCATCTAATCACGCCTATGCAAGGAAGGTCAGAGATGCGGTTCGAATCATTCGTGAAAAGGACCCCGATCTCATGGTTGATGGTGAGATGAACGCTGATTTGGCCATCATGCCAAATATTCGGAATGAGCATTATCCTTTTAGCCAACTAGAGGGCTCTGCTAACGTGCTCATATTTCCTGATTTACAATCCAGCAATATCAGTTATAAGCTGGTGCATCGATTAAGTGGAGCAGAAGCTATTGGTCCAATCCTGGTGGGCATGGAAAAACCAGTCCATATTCTCCAAGTCGCTTCTACCAGTGTTCAGGATGTAACAAATATGACGGCCATCGCTGTTGTGGATGCCCAGGAGCAGATGAAGCATCAGGGATAGAAAAACCAGCTTAAACGCTTTTCAGAATGAATCCGAAAGTCAGGTATTGTGGCATGGTGATTGCGACAGTTGGGCTCCATGGTAAGCGACTCGAATCCGGTCATTTTGAATGCTTGATATTCGGCTCTTGAAGACCTTTCCGGTACCGTCTATATTGGCTCGCGAATGTTGAAAGAAAGGGCACTTTAGAAATGATGCAGGAACATTATGGAATAGCTTTAGCCTTCGGTGTTGTTGGATTCGTTCTCATGTATATGGGGTTCATCATACAAAAGTTGATATCCCCAAAAAATAAAACTGTACAAAAGATGGAAACCTATGAATGTGGTGAAGAACCGGAAGGGGATGGCTGGTTACAGTTCAATATCCGCTTCTATGTTATCGCTCTGATTTTTATCATTTTCGATATTGAAGTCGTTTTCCTTTTCCCCTGGGCGGTCGTCTTTAAAGACATGGGATTCCTGACATTTATTGAAGTCTTTGTCTTTATGGCGATTTTGATTGTCGGCCTGGCCTATGTTTGGGTAAAGGGTGATCTGGAGTGGGTAAAAATGAAACTCAAATACGGTGCGGGGCGTTATTCAGCCGCAAAACTGCGTGAAGCGGAGACCAAATAAATG
>JABMPR010000186.1 GCA_013202895.1 bacterium
AGTATGCAGACCCTTATACAATATTAGCTGGGTTGAATGCTGCTTTCTCAACTTCAGCACAAAAATTCTCGGGGTTGCGGTTTAATTCAAGTATATCAAATATGCGTGGCACGAATTATGCAATCGTGACACAGTAGGAGGAATCATGAAAAAGCTACAACGATTTGGCGTCTCAGTGGAGACCGATCTTTTATATAAATTCGATGAATTTATCAGTGAGCGGAATTATAAAAACCGTTCTGAGGCTCTGCGTGATCTCATGCGGGACGCCCTGGTACGGGAACAATGGCAGGAAGATGAGACCATTGCCGGTGCGATTGCCTTTGTGTATGATCATCATCACGGTCAACTGGTCAACAAGCTCTTGGAACTCCAGCATGGGTACTTCACTATCATCATCTCCTCACAACATGTTCATCTGGATCATGACAATTGTATGGAAATCATTCTTGCTAAAGGTCCCGCCAATCAGGTGGGTAAACTATATGATTCTATTCGCGCCATGAAGGGCGTGAAACATATCGATCTACTAAGATCAACAACCGGTCAAAAACTGTAGGGGGTAACTACAATGCGAAATCACCGAGCTTTTTTGTTGCTCACCATGTTCATGATGTCCATAACTCTTCAGGCCCACCATGCCATGGAGTTTATCGAGCTGGAGAGCTATAATACGGCTCCGCAAGGCTCCTTTGTCTTTCATCTGCACCATGATTATATGATAGATGACTATGAGGAGCCCAATCTGGACCATTGGGAGCTCACTCCCGGTCTTTCATATGGTCTCACTGACAGACTGATGGTTGATGTCCATGGACACTTTGCCAAATTTGGTTTTGATCACATTGTTCCAGAGTATGCAATCCAGTATTTTCCTGTGGGACCATCTCCCTTTATAGAAGCGATTGCTTTTGCTGTCCAATATCAGATCACTCAGACTGCTCCCCTGGAAATCGGCGTTACTCTGACTTACGAGGAACCCTTTTCAAGAAGTGTTGAATTGCTGGATGGGCAGCGAGTGTTTGCGGCCAATTTGATTATGAACAAACCCCTAAATGGACACCGGAATTTGCTGCTTAATCTTCATAGTGAGCTGGATGGAGATGAATTGGGGCATGGATGGGGATTAGGCTTCCGCACACCTTTGACTCCTGACGCCCACGGGGTTTCTGCCGGCTTAGAACTACTTGGTGATTTTTCTGGTGACTACTCTATCCTACCTGGAATCTATTTTCCTCTGGGAATGCAGGATATTGTATTTAAAACCGGCCTGCAATTTGTACCCGGGTCAGGTGCATCCCGGTCAAATATCACGCTAATGTACCGTTTCTAATTCATGACTGCCTTAGCTAAAAGAATATCCTTGCTGCTCCTGGCAGTGTTGTCGCTAAGCGCCCATGAACATTGGCTTTTTACCGATTCCAGCACCTATACCATTACTGATTCTATCACAGTTCATCTGAGAAGTGGGCATACTGCTGAAGAAAGTGAGTTCCTACTGGCTACGAATTTGATACAGGAAGCACTGGTGATACTTCCGGATGGTCAGCAGCAGACCTTGAATTTTCAGGCCAACGGGAAGGAACATACCAGTTCATTTGCCGTTCGGAAGGCAGGCGCATACACCATCATCGTGAATTTGAGGAAGCGCAACAAGGGTCCTTTTTCTCACCTGCTGAAAACCCAAATACAGGTCGGATCAGGTAATAAGGTACCAGAAGTTGCTACAGCTCAAGGTTTGGAAATCGTTTTCAATAAGACGCCGCATTCACTCCAAGTCCTTGCAGAGGGTGAAGCCGTGAAAGTCCCAATCATGCTTATCTCCCAAGGATATGCTGGACGTTCGTTAAGCATGGATCGACATGGTTTGAGTATTTTCACACCGGATGAGCCGGGATTTCAGGTGGCAGTTTGTCATTTCAGGCGTCAAACGGCTTCTTTTTCATTTTATACCGGTGATTGATATGAGAGCCATTTCCCTGTTGGGTCTTTTAGTTTTGACATCCGGGCTTTTGGGTCATGGTGTATCGCATATACTGCTCCGCGATGCCTATGGTATCCAGGTCAGCTACGAGGATGGTAATCCATTGGCATTTGCAGATGTGGAGATCTTTCGGCCGCTCGAGACTGAAATGGAATTCCAGACGGGTATGACTGACGAAAACGGTAGATTTATGTTTAAACCGGATACCAGCGGATCATGGACAATGAAGGTTTCAGACGGGTTAGGTCATGGCAAGGTCATTGAGGTTATCGTCGATGAAGTGAATACAACAGCCTCATGTGAAGGATCCCTTTCCCGCTTGCAAAAGATCATTTCCGGACTGGGATATATCCTCTTTATTTTTAGTGGCTGGTACTTGATTACAAGATGGCGTCAGGAAAAACATGCACATTCCTGATGGATTTTTAAGCACACCAGTCACCTTGGCAACAAGTGGCATTTCCGCTGCAACTCTGACCTACAGCTTTAACAAAATAAACCAGAGTATCAAACCCGAGCAAATACCCCTCATGGGACTTTTGGCCAGCTTTGTTTTTATGATCCAGCTTTTCAGTTTTCCAATCGGTGTGGGGACATCGATCCATCTGACTGGAGCCCTGCTGATCAGCATTCTTTTGGGTCCTGTCTCCGGATTTATCATCATGACGGTATCCCTGCTAGCCCTGGCTCTCCTTTTTCAGCATGGCGGGCTTTTCAGTCTGGGCGCAAATGTTCTGAATATGGCTTTTGTGGGTTGTTTTGTGGCCTACGGTATCTATCGGCTTATCCCTGGAAAACGTCTCGCTCTTGTGTTGGCCGGACTGCTATCCGGTGTGGCCTCAGCTATCTTTTGCGCAACTGAACTCGCCCTCTCTGGAATGTTGGACCTATCCAGTGCCTTAAAGACCATGATCCTGATTTATGGCAGCACCGGTCTAATCGAGGGAATTATCACCCTGCTAATCCTGGATTTTCTGCTTAAGGTCAAGCCTGATTTATTGAGAGTCTATTCATGAAGCATGCCTTTATTGATCGATATGCCCATGAGAAAAGCCCTGTTCATGAGCTACTGACCGCGACTAAAATCAAGATTACCCTCACATTGCTGATTGTACTGCTGATTGGACTCCCACTTTTAAATCCTAACAAAATGTGGATTGGAT
>JABMPR010000187.1 GCA_013202895.1 bacterium
CAGCAGTACGGAACATAGAGCCAACATTAAACATGCTGCGAATATTATCCAGAAGCGCAACCACAGGCATACGGGGGCGCTTTTCAAGATCGTCATAATCTGGATTATTGTCCCGGAATACATTGTGGGGAATGGTTTTCAGGGGCTCTTCGTATATGTTGAGATTGGCTTTAGACATTATCAATAAAGTTTCTATTCATCTTTTGGATGGAACCCTGAGCCTATGTCAGGCCAACGGTGGCGATTCCAGGTTTGAGATTACCGTCCTCATTCTTCGTTCGCAAAGATTATTAGAACAGCTTTATCCTAAAAACTGTGTACGCTGTGTGGTTACGGCGTTTTTCTTGAAACACAACAATCATGATATCTGGTATTCCTTGATCAACACTTTCCGTAGCGAAAAACCAGAAAAACCGGCAATTGCTGCCACCAGAAATCCAATAACTCCGGTTACCAGGGCAAGTGTAAACCCCGAACCGCCACCCATGACTTCTGCAACACGGGTGACAATAATCTCTCCTCCACTTAACCAATGATATAAACTCATTCCAAACCAGAGCAGAAATATTCCCAAACCACACCCACCTGCAGCCTTTGCCAGTGAGTCTTTTTCCAGAAAACCAAGTACCAGAGGAACCAGAATGATCCACCACCAGGAATAAAAAAGAAACTGCAAGATAAAGACGAGGACAAGTGTAATAAGTATGCTGATCATTGGTAATTCCTCAAACTGGTCAATAAGTGGTTTGTATCCTTTTGCACCACAGGTGTGCTTAAAAAATAGATCTTATAGTAATTTCCGGCCACCCAATCATCCACAGCGTTATCATAATATACTGAACCCGGGTTCCCGGATTGTCCCCCCGGATAGATACCTTTTGCTTTCAGGCTATCACCTAGCTCGACAATCATGCGCCAGGAGGGTCCATGGGTTTTCTTTGTAGCATTCACCATACCAACACCTCCTCCGGTGAGGAGACCAGTTCGCCCCAGGCCCTTAACCTTCAGCAAATGATTGATGTCGGTTCCGCGAGCGCGTCCCAGCTCCCAGGCATCACCATAAGGACCCAGGCCCTGTGTCAGGTCGCTTACTGTTTGTTGAAATGCGCTGGTGATAATCGTCTTTCGATCTTCTGTTTCTGGTGTATTGATATCGTCATAGTAAATCAGGTTAGGTTTTCTCAATAATAATTCAGCGGTGACTGAGCGCGTTGGGAGCTCTCGAACTTCCCCAAAAAGCGTCAATTCATCATTCCAGATAGCCTGCTCCAGGTGTAGCCACCACTGTTTATAAACCCAGGCTGCTCTTTCATCCGGATCTGATACATAATCCCATTGCTCCAGATCATGGAGAATCTCGATCTCATCTCTTGTAAGAGATGCTGGTTCCAACTGCTCAATGATGAATGGCAATATGTATTGCGCCCCTTTATTGAAATTATCCATATGCAAATCTTGCATCTCCTGAAACCCGATATTTTCCATCATTTTGAGACGATCATTGATTCGAGATCCTCGTTCATAGTCTTCATATTCCCAACCCATGTAGTAGGGGTATTTCTTCCCAACCGGATTCTGATTAGCTGAACTGACAAAACCTCTCCAGGGATTAGAGATGACAGGAAGCTGGTCGCGTGGAATCCATTCACGCCATTCGCCGGTCGTGTCACGACCGGCCCGGACAAACTTGCCCTGATTTGAGCCCCTTAGTGGATATTTACCATTGTGTCGAATGCCGATATCACCGTCCCTTGCTGCAACCGCAAAGTTTTGTCCGGGGGCATCGAACTGGTCTAATGCACTAAAAAATGACTCGAGATCACTGGCCAGGTTCATGCCCCGAATGGCCTTCATTTCATTGGATGGATCATGGGCTGACCAGCGCATTGCCAGACCAACTGGATGGTCATTCTCCAGATTATGCTCACCAAAATACACCAGGGGACCAAAGCGGGTGATAGCAAATGTATCGAGGACCACCTCACCACCCAGTACGCGGATCTCCTCAACCCGTAATTCGGCATCAATCCACTCATCCATATATAGATATTCTGAATATGAATCATCCTTGAACTCTATTTCAAACCAATCCATAACATCACTCCCGGCATTTGTAAGACCCCAGGCAATATTTTCGTTGAAGCCAATGATAACGGCAGGAGCCCCTGGCAGTGAAACACCATAGACATTCATATCGGGTGTGTGCAGCTGAATTTCATACCAGATAGAGGGTAGCTTGAGACCGAGGTGGGGATCATTTGCCAGGATCGGAAATCCGGAAGCCGTCTTCTTCCCGGAGATGGCCCAGTTATTACTGCCATTATCTCTATCCGGCTCAGCATTTCTCAGGTCTTTCACAAATTGGGGTTCAAATGCAGCTGGGTTCAGCTCTGGAACCAGGGCATCAAAATGCCATGGTTTTGCTACGGGGACGATGGGATCCGTCCGTGGCGTATCATCAGGATAGTACTGATTCACAAAATCCTCACCTAGCGCTGACCTGATGATGTTCATGTCCATTTCAGAATTACGACCGGTAAGATCCCAGGCCATAAATTTCAGCAGCAGGGCTGTCTTCAGGGTGGACCAGGTTTCCGGTTCATAATTTAGCAATTTATATTCAAGGGGAAGCATCACCGGGGTCAACATGTCTATCCAGGTATTTACACCGTTAGCATATGCTTGGAGGATCAGTTGGGTTTCTGAATCTTCGCTTATTTTTTGAAGCGCTTTCTCGGCTCCCAGAAGTAGACCTCTTCGGCGTTGAGTCTTATCAAACTCGATTGCCTTTGAACCGATCAATTCTGAAACCCGACCTGCTGCCACATGGGTTTGAAATTCCATTTGCCAGAGACGGTGTCGGGCGGTTAGAAATCCCTGGGCAAAATAAACGTCATAGGTGTTCTCTGCGAAGATGTGAGGAACCTGGCGCTCATCCCAGATCACTTTTACCTCTTCTTTCAGACCCTTGACATCCAGAACTTCATCGATATGATCCAGGGCTTCTCCATTAATCCAGAATCCGACAAAAGGATTCAGGAATTTCCCTAGAGGTGGGATGCTACCCTGGCTATTATTTAGGAGGCTAAACAAAACAAACAGGGCACAAAAGGCGAGGATTGTTTTAAAAATTCTCATGCTAGATACTCTAGTTCTGGAAACCGCATTCCAAGTTCCTCGCTCAGGGTGTCAACATCTCTGAAAAGAATTGTGTTCAATCCATGATCCCGACCAGCCAATATATTGGCCTCGAGATCATCAATAAATAGGATTTCCTCAGGCCGAAAACCACTTTTCTTGATGGCTTGTTCATAGATTTCACGATCTGGCTTCATGCATCCAACCATAAAGCTATACGTTCCACCTCTGCCCCATTGCATAAAGGGAAAGTCTTTAATCAACAAATCGTAATGCATATCGTTGGTATTGCTACACAACCAAGCAGGGAAATCTTCAGTTACGGCTTTATAAAAACCAATAACATCATCTTTAGGAAAAAGAACATCCTGCCAATATTCCTTGAAGGTGTCCAGATCCATATCTTTGCTACTGTTACAATTTAGAAGCAAGTTTTCATAAAACTGATTGGCATTCAAATGACCTTTTTCATATTCATTAAACAGACTGACTGGAATAGCCTCACGGATTTGAGCCTCACTTACAGCAAGTTTCTTTGATAACTTGTGTATGGTCCGACTGGAGTCAACCTGCACCAGAACACCCCCTATATCAAAAATAAAAGCTCTAATACGCCGGGTTCGCCTGATTATCATCTGGATTAGCCTAAAGAGTGTCCCGAGATGAGGATTGCCTACCTCGAAATAGCGCTATGACAAATATTCTCGGGATCAGAGAGAGATAAAGCAATGCACCAACTAGAAAATTTAATGGTTGATGGTGCAGGCGTGTAAAATGCTTTTCAAAATATCTGAAGAAGGAGACATGGGAACTCAATACCATTTTAAGTTTAACCTGTTTTACACTGGCTCCACCAACATGGGTAATGTGGTAGTCAGGCATATACCAGATTTCATAACCAGCGTCTTTTATGCGTTTGCAGAGATCCACATCATTAAAAAACATGGGGAAATTCTGATCAAAACCCTTCAATTCCCGAAAAAGTGATCCTTTGATCATGAGAGCTGCGCCAGCGGGTTGATCCACCTGGCGGGTAGAGCGATGGTCGAAATCGCCCATTTTCCAGGCATTAAAACGAGAACTCGCTGGAAAAAGCTGGGTTAAACCAAGACTGTGATAAATAACATCCATGTGAGTGGGCAGGCGACGGCAGGTCTTCTGAATTCGACCATCAGGAAATTGCAGTTGAGGTGCCACCATCCCCATCCGCTCATTTTTTTCCAGTTCTGAGATTAGGCCTGATACCACACCAGCTTGAGTTATTGTGTCAGGATTCAAAACCAGTATGTAGTCCCCGTGGGCCTGATCAAGTGCCTGATTATTTCCGGCGGCAAAGCCTCGGTTTGTGTTATTCAACACAAGACTTAGCTGATCATGTTGAGTTTCCATAGCTTTGAGAATGTTCGCAGTGTCATCAGTCGAATTGTTATCAATGATGATAATCTCACTTGATATGGAACTGATTCCTTCCATAAGACTTTCGATACAGACCTGTATCGTTTTGCCCGAATTATAACTTACAATGAGAACTGACAGTTTGATTGAGGGTTGAGAATCCTCAACATTTTGATCTTTTATCATTGCTTATTTTGAAGCTGGTCTATTTAAGGCCGTTTTTCGCCATGAGCTCGCGAATCTCTTTCTCTTCGTTTTCGATACGCTCCAGGTTTGTGGATTTTTCACGGAGAAGCAGGAGAACTTCCAGAGCGTTGTCATACATACTCTGGTCTTTAAATATCTGCAATAAAGTGAAGGTCGCCATAGACCTGGTAATATTGTGCTTTACAGTAGGACCTTGTCTTGAGCCAGGCTTTACGGCGGGTTTGGATTCTAAAATAACCTCAACTTCGGCGACAGCTTTGGGGTCAACCCCTGGGACTAATCCATCTTCTGGAAGGGGATCCAGGCTGGGTTCGGGTTCTGGAATTGGATCTGTAAGGAGTTCTGCTCCAGCCGGTGAAGTAGTTTTGGATTCTAAAATAACTTCAACTTCAGCGACAGCCTTGGGATCAACGCCCGGTATGAATCCATCTTCTGGAAGGGGGTCGAGGCTTGGATCTACGTTGGGTTCTGCTCCTGTCAGTGGGGTAGATTTAGATTCTACAATAACTTCAACTTCAGCGACAGCTTTGGGATCAACGCCCGGCATGAATCCGTCTTCTGGAAGGGGGTCCAGACCTGGCAGGGGTTCTGCCCCTGCCGACACTGTCGGTTGGGGGGCTGACAGAAGTAAATCCTCTTCTTCGGCATCTATAACCTCAACTAGGGCAGAGCGCTCCAAACTGGCGGAAAGTTCTTCTAAAAAGCTGTACTGTCCGGGCTGTACAACCAAATTTCGTGCACTGGGATACTTTTTGTAAAAACGGGTGGCATCAGGGTGTCCTGGTAAAGCCTTATTTAATAGATGAACCAGAAAAGCAATTTGGTCGCCATCCATCGTATTCCCAAGATTTTTAACCACTTCAATAATAGCGCTGGGAAATGGCTCTCTGGTCAAGATACACTCAACCAGATGTTTCATAGACTGGGTAGTTTCTCCTTTAGCGAGGTAGATTTCACTCATCAACTTGTGAATTATGCCTTTGTTTTTGACGTTCTGGATACCCAGTTTACAGATTTTCAGGGCGCGGTCAAGCTCCCCCGCTTCCATATTCTGTCTGGCATACCAGGCAAACAGGGAAGATTCGGGGTGATCAAGCAGGTACGTTTCAAGCGTTCCCTGTTGTTTCAGTAAATCATCATAATTTCTAGCTTCCACCTGACACACCTCTCTCTAGCTTACAGTGGGATATTCCCGTGTTTCTTCTGTGGGTTTGAATCAACCTTATTTTCCAACATCTCAAATGCTCGTATCACTTTTATGCGGGTTTGCCCGGGTTCAATAACCTCATCGACATAACCTCGCTCGGCAGCAGAATACGGATTAGCAAAGCGATCAGAAAACTCATTGGTTAATCGCTCCAGAACTGCTTCCGGGTCTTTCGCGTTCGCAATCTCCTTGCGAAAAATAATTTCTGTGGCGCCCTTGGCTCCCATGACGGCAATCTCAGCTCCTGGCCAGGCAAAATTGATATCACCGCGAATGTGTTTTGAGTTCATCACATCGTAGGCTCCCCCATAGGCTTTGCGGGTAATAACTGTTACCCGGGGTACCGTTGCTTCAGCAAAGGCATATAATAATTTCGCGCCATTACGGATAATACCTCTCCACTCCTGATCGGTTCCAGGCAAAAATCCGGGGACATCCTCAAAAATGAGCAAAGGAATATTGAAGGCATCGCAAAAACGCACAAACCGTGCGCCTTTTACGGCTGAATCAATATCAAGAACCCCTGCGAGATGAGCAGGCTGGTTGGCAACGATGCCTACAGGTTTTCCATTCATGCGTACATATCCGATGACCATATTCATGGCAAAATCTTTGTGAACTTCAAAGAATTCACCATCATCAACAACCATTCGGATCACATCTTTTATATCGTATGGTTTATTTGGATTTTCAGGTACAATTGTATCCAGACCTTCATCAGCTCGATCCCGTGGATCGTCGCATACTATTTCCGGCGGGTCTTCCAGATTGTTCTGGGGGATGAAGCTAAGCAGCTTCTTTATGCCTTCAATTACTTCAATCTCATTATTACAGGTGAAATGACTGACACCAGACTTAGATCCGTGAGCCGTTGCCCCACCCAACTCTTCTTTGCTTACCTCCTCATGGGTAACCGTTTTTACAACTTCTGGTCCGGTCACAAACATATAACTGGTACCTTTGGTCATAAAAACAAAATCTGTAATGGCAGGTGAGTATACAGCACCCCCGGCACAAGGTCCGAGAATGGCAGAAATCTGAGGTACCACACCACTCATTAGCGTGTTGCGCAGGAAAATATCCGCATAACCAGCCAGGCTGACCACCCCTTCCTGGATTCTTGCACCACCACTGTCATTCAGCCCGATGACCGGTGCGCCTACTTTAGCCGCCAGATCCATAACCTTGACTATCTTCTCAGCGTAGGCTTCAGAGAGGGAGCCCCCCATAACCGTAAAATCCTGACTAAAAACAAAAACGGTGCGCCCGTCGATCGTTCCATGTCCAGTGACTACGCCATCCCCCAGGAATTTTTGTTTATCCAAACCGAAATTACTTGAACGGTGCGTAACCAGCATCCCCATTTCCTCAAAAGAACCGGGGTCCAAGAGTAGGTCCAGACGTTCTCTGGCAGACAATTTTTGTTTTGCATGTTGGGCGTCCAGGCGAGCCTGCCCGCCACCCAGTAGGGCTTCTTTTTGAAGTTTTTTTAGATGTTCCACGCGTTCTTTACGATTCATCGACGATTATCCTGAACCCAATTTGTAATATAGTCATTGATCTCCACCAGGCTGGCTCCAGGGCCAAACAATTTTCCCACGCCCATTTTGTTAAGGGCTTCCATATCAGAATCCGGGATTATTCCGCCACCGGTTAGCAATACATCAGTAAAATTCTCAGCCTTCATCAGGTCGAGAACACGCGGAAAGATGGTCATGTGAGCTCCAGATAGAATACTCAGGGCTATGATATCTGCATCTTCCTGAATTGCGGCTTCTACAATCATTTCAGGAGTTTGTCTTAACCCCAGATAGATGACCTCCATCCCTGCATCACGAAAAGAATTGGCTAATACTTTTGCACCCCGATCATGTCCATCAAGTCCGGGTTTTGCTAATATGACCCTGATTTTCCGTTCCATCGCGTATTTCCTTAAACAGTCTCAATCCAGATAATTTGAGTAACGTTTAATCTAATCTGAAAGATTGTTGACAAAACACGGTTTTTATGTCCGGCGGGATAAAGATCTCGATTCCGCTTTTTTTAGTTCTCCCCAAATTGAACGCTGCGCTGAAAAGCCTGTTGCTAAATAAGTTTTATCCAATGAGTTACAGGGAAGTCCTCTTCAGGATGGCATCAATCTCTTCAAGCTCTATTGGCTCAAAATTAAGATTTTTCAGCGTATCCACAGCATCCTCTATCTGTGAGACTCGCGATGCCCCAATCAATGCCGATGTAACACCTTCCAACCTCAACACCCAGGCAATTGCCAATTGGGCAATGCTTTGACCACGCTTATCGGCAATTTCTTTAAGAGCCATTACCTTCTCAATCATTTCAGGTTTGATATATTCGGGTTTAAAATAAATGCTGTGTTTGGCTGCCCTTGAGTCTTCTGGAATGCCATCCAGATAACGGTCTGTTAACATTCCTTGAGCCAGGGGAGAAAAGACAATCGATCCAATACCGTTCTTTTTTAAGACCTCCATGAGGCCGTCTTCAGGGTTGCGATGAAACATATTGTATTTGGGTTGATGGATCAGACAAGGGGTTCCCAGATCTCTCAGCATTTTGCTTGCCTGTCTGGTTTGTTCTGGATTATATGAGGAAATACCTACGTATAAAGCCTTTCCGCTTCGTACAATCTGGTCCAATGCACCCATGCTTTCTTCCAGGGGGGTCGCCGTATCCGGGCGATGGTGGTAGAAGATATCTACATATTCCAAACCCATTCGCTGCAGACTTTGATCAATGCTGGCGATAAGATATTTACGGCTACCCAGATCACCATAGGGACCCTGCCACATATCCCAACCCGCCTTGGTGGATATGAGAAGCTCATCCCGATAGGGAGCTAAATCTTGTTTGAGAATTTTTCCAAAGGTAGTTTCTGCAGATCCATAGGGCGGTCCATAATTATTGGCTAAATCGAAGTGCGTCACCCCCAGATCAAAAGCTTTAAACAACATGGCTCTGGCATTTTGGAAATCATCTACCTCACCGAAATTGTGCCATAAGCCCAGGGAAATTTTTGGGAGTTTGATCCCACTCACCCCGCACCTTTTATAGATCATAGAATCATAGCGTGTTGCATCTGCTTGGTACATACCGACCTACTCCTTTAGCTAATTTCGAGCATACAATCCACCCGTAGAATCCATCCAATTCGCAACCTGGTTTGCCAGACTCCCAAGTGACCCCTTGGATACATCTAACTCCAACAGTGGTAATTTTGATTGTTGAGCCCGTTCTCTATACTGAGCCTGTTCCTGCCGAAAGACATCCAGATCATCATACTGTGAGCGGTTTCCGGATACCTGTAGACGTTGTTCGCGAGCAGCTTCGAAAGTATTGTCAGGCCGAACACATAACACAAGCTGAAATCCCAATTCCAGTAAACCTTCTTCCAACCACTTGAAATCATACTCACGACCAAAAACCTTTCGCTGAACCACCTGAGTTGATAGATGAAACCTGTCGATCATCCAGGAATAATAACGCTGGAGCTCAAACATTTTTAACCAGGTCCGGTAAGTTTCAAGCGCTTGTTCTTCTTCATGTTCTTCAAAATTAATCAGACCACGCCCCCAGGGGAAATTAGTAAAGCTACACCATTCAGCTGAGATCAGCGGTGAGTGATACCTGTATTTCCGGGGTCCAACGAGACGGGGATGTTCATTCAATGTAAAAGCCAGCTCCGTCTTTTGGGTTAAACGAGTACCCTCCAGAATTACCTTTGGACATAGTTTAGCAAGCATCGAATTCTCCATTAGACCACAGGCTTTAAACTCATTTTCGACATTAGAACAAGATTAAGTAATGTTCCAAAAAACCAATTGAAAAAGCATTGCATCAGCCAAATTAATTGATTGATATAAAAAACCCCATGCTCAAGGCATAGGGTTGAAAATTAATTCGTTCATTTTTTACCAGGGTATCGGTTCCTCGTCTTTAAAGAATCCACCTGAAGGTCCATCTGCTGGAAGCTTTGCAGCCCAGAGAATACCCTTAATTCCCTCCTCTATGGAACGGGGAGCATTGGGGCCTCCCATATCTGTCCTCACCCAACCCGGGTCCACTGAGTTGACCTTGATCCGCGTGCCTTCCAATTCCACTGCCAGGATCCCTGTCAGAGCATTCATCGCAGCTTTTGACATACGATATGCAGGCCAGCCACCCTCTATCTTGTTCAGGGTGCCCATGCCGCTTGAGACATTTACGATACGGGGTTGCCGTGCCTTTTTTAACAAATCATAAAAAGCCTGAACCAGGCGCAGAGCACCAACCGTGTTAATTGAGAAAGCTTGTTCTACGAGTTCGGGATTAATTGTAAAGCATGTAACCTGACTATCCAGTCCGCCTGGCTCAATAATGACACCGGCATTATTTATCAATATATCCAGATGATCTGATTGAGATTGAACATAGGATGAAAGTGCTGTGACATGACGCGCCTTGCTGACATCAGCCTCAAAGCCTTCAACGTTAAGGCCTGCCTCTTGCAGCTTGGCTGAAGCATTATCTACCTCAATCTTGTTTCGCCCGACCATGAACACTTTATAATCGTCTTCGGCCAGAGCCTTGGTCAGGGCATAACCCAACCCTCTATTTGCTCCAGTAACGACGGCTACTTTTTTATACATATTTCGAGAATTCTCCTCGTTTGTTTTTCAATAAAATCGAACGACTAACAATCCCTATCCTGTTCGCGCTTTCTATAATGGATAGAAAGGACTTTCACAAGTGTTTTACGCGAATTCTGATCTCTTTATAAATTTGATCAAATTAGCTTGTGCCTGGTGGCGAATTTTATTCTGAATTCTTGGATGCCAGCCTAGTATAAGACCCAGAGGTCCCAGAGCCATTCTGCTCCACTTCCAAAGATTAAAGTGATCAGAGTGTTTGATGATCTTCCCGTTCTGAAATTCAAATATCGCATTAATCCGATTGTGTACCAGACGGGCTGGCTTCCCAAAAACGTAGCTTGCAGTCCAGAGGGCTTGACCCCCGGCCTTATCCGCTTTGATGTTGAAGACTTCAATCTCAAGGGTTTTAGCCTGATCACAAAACATGCTCCACATCGCGCCTATTTCAGGACCCTGGAGCGTGGTAAAGACCGGATCAGAGAAGCAGGCTTCTGCGTGGTAGCAGTCCACCATGGTCTTTGCATCCCCTGAATTAAAAGCGCTATAGAATCGATGTATTAATTCCTGGTTCGGGTGCATGCTCTATTACTTTAGGATAAGTGTTTTGAGGAAATTGAGGGCCTGGTGTGTCTTTACCAGGTCGGGGATATTTTTAAACCGATAAGTGAATCCAGCTAATGATGCGGAAGGGGCGTGCATGGATCTCGATATTTGCATTTGGACTATTTAACATTAATGGGAAGGTTTGGTAGAAATAAAAAAGCGCCGACACTCTTGCGATCCCGGCGCTTTTTTGAATTCTCGAAAAGAATCAGACAACAGTAACGATATCGGCCTGAGGACCTTTTTCGCCCTGTGTGACATTGAAAGTACCGTTTTGTCCCTCTTTTAGAGACCGGCGTCCGTCAGAGTTTATTGCCCGATAGTGAACAAACACATCTGGACCGTCTTCCTGCTGAATAAATCCGTAGCCCTTTTCATCATTGAACCACTTTACCACACCGTTGACTAATTGATCAGCCATTTATACCTCTTTGTTAAACAATAC
>JABMPR010000188.1 GCA_013202895.1 bacterium
ACTCGTGGCTGTACCAAAAAGAAAAACATCACGGGCCAAAAGAGATAAACGCCGGACACATTGGAAGATTTCTCTTGCAGGTCTCATCACATGCTCAAATTGCAATGAACCGAAATTACTGCACCGCGTGTGTCCGCATTGCGGATATTACAAAGGAAAACAGGTTACAATTCCAAAAGAAGCCTGATTAAATCCATGAAAATTGTGGTTGATGCTATGGGGGGCGATAATGCCCCTTTTATCAATGTTGAAGGTGCCATTCAATACCTGAATGATCCCAAATCTGTTGGCGAGGTCATTCTTGTCGGTCAGGAAGCTGCCATCCAGCAGGAACTTCAATCACACTCTCTTTCAAACCCTCGTTTACATACTCAGCATGCATCCCAGATCGTAGGGATGGATGAATCACCTACACGCTCTTATAAGGAAAAGAAAGATTCTTCTATTCGGGTTGGAATTGAAATGGTTAAAGCTGGTCAGGCGGATGCTTTTATCTCTGCCGGAAATACCGGTGCGACCATGACTTATTCATTGCTTTCCTTGGGCCGAATTCAAGGTGTGGATAGACCAGCTATCGGTGCATTTATGCCCCACGAAGAAGGAGCCACACTTCTGTTGGATGTTGGAGCCATTGCTGAGGCCAAACCAAAGAATCTGCTCCAATTTGGTATTATGGGGAGCATCGTCCACCGTCAGATTACCAAAAAAGAGGCACCGCGAGTTGCATTGATGAGTAATGGAGAAGAATCAGACAAGGGAACCCCTTTGGTAAGAGAGTCAAAACGCTTGATGGAAGCTGCGGATATTAATTTTCAAGGCTATGCTGAGGGACGGGACATTTTCAATAATAAGTTTGATGTTATTGTCACAGATGGTTTTACCGGGAATGTCGCCTTAAAATTAGCCGAGAGTACCTTTCAGACCCTATTCACCATGATCAAAAGCAGACTTGATAGACCTAGCCGTCTGATTGGAGCTCGACTTATCAAGCCCGTCTTTACGGAACTTGTGGGTATCTTTGACCCAAATAATTCTGGGGCATCTCCTCTTCTGGGCATCAAGGGGATTTCACTTATTGCTCATGGCAGTTCCAACGCTAAGGCAATCAAAAATGCGTGCTTTGAAGCTCAACGGTTGATAAACTCAAATTTAATAGACGCCATCGAACAGGAAATTACAGCATCCTTATCAAATATCACTTATACAGATATGGATGAAGAAATCATCCGTCACTAACAAATCAGGAAACAATATATGGTCAGAGCTGCAATAACTGGGGTCGCCTCCTATGTACCCGAGAAAGTATTAACCAATTTCGATCTGGAAAAATTAGTCG
Organism: bacterium; assembly: GCA_013202895.1. GTDB lineage: Bacteria > Fidelibacterota > UBA8477 > UBA8477 > JABMPR01 > JABMPR01. The sequence goes on from JABMPR010000188.1 coordinate 1,337, forward strand.
ATACCAACGACGAATGGATTGTGTCCCGGACTGGAATTCGAGAACGTCACATTGCTGCCGAGGGGGAAGCCAGTTCTGACATGAGTGTGAAAGCGGTCACAAAATTACTTGATGAGACTGGTGTAAAAGCTGACGAGATTGATGCCATCATCGTTGCTACAGTAACACCAGATATGATGTTCCCTTCCACCGCAGCATTGATCCAGGATAAAATTGGGGCCACAAAAGCTTGGGGATATGATTTATCTGGTGCTTGCTCTGGTTTTTTATTTGCACTGAAATCTGGAAGTGCCCTGGTGCAGACCGGGCATAAAAAAGTTATTGTAATAGGTGTGGATACGATGTCTTCAATTTTGGATTATACCGATCGTAATACCTGTATCCTTTTTGGTGACGGCGCTGGCGCTGTCCTGCTTGAACCAACCGAAGATGAAAACTTTGGGGTTATCGATGATCTTCTTTTTGTCGATGGATCTGGTGGTGACGCCCTGTACATGACGGCCGGTGGGAGTCGGAAACCTGCCAGCCACGAAACTGTTGATGCTCGCCAGCATTATCTTGTTCAGGATGGTCGCAGCGTTTTTAAAAGAGCATCCAAAGACATGGCTCAGGTAAGTGTGGATATATTGAAAAAAAACAATTTCACCGCAGAAGATGTGGGCATTTTTATTCCCCACCAGGCTAACAAGCGGATCATTGATGTCGCCGCCCAAAAAGCTGGTTTCACAAATGAACAGGTCCTGTTAAATATTGATAAATATGGCAACACAACTGCAGGTACTCTACCCATAGGCCTGGATGAAGTGGTACGCGAGAAACGGATCAAAGACGGGGATCTTGTACTGTTTGCGGCTTTCGGTGCAGGATACACCTGGGGCAGCATATTGCTCCGTTACGGACCAAGTAAGAAGGGCTGAAACATGAAACGAGCATTGGTATTCCCTGGTCAGGCTTCCCAGTATGTGGGAATGGCAAAGGATATTTTTGAGAGTCATGAATCCGTTCGTAAGATGTATTCCACAGCCGAGAAAATTCTCGAATTTGATGTGGCCAATGTCACATTCAATGGTCCTCTAGAGTTGCTGACGGAAACAGGTATAACTCAACCTGCTCTTTTCATTACCTCAGCCGCTTTTTTCTCTCTGCTTCCAAAAACTTATAGCTTTGAGATGGTTGCCGGACACAGCCTGGGTGAGTTTTCCGCCCTCTTTGCGGCAGGTGTGCTCAGTTTTGAAGATGCTTTATCGATAGTCAAAGCACGAGCCCAAGGAATGCAAAATGCTGGAGAGGAGCAACCCGGTACGATGGCTGCGATTCTCAATATGTCCCGAGCGGATATTGAGAAAGTTTGCCTTCACGCTTCCATGCGTGGGATTGTCCAGCCCGCGAATTTCAATTCTCCTGGTCAGATCGTAATTTCAGGGGAGACAAAAGCTGTTTATTTTGCCATGGAAATAGCCAAAAACCTGGGTGCTCGTAAAGTAGTCGGTCTCAAGGTGAGCGGTGCTTTTCACTCACCCCTGATGGCTCCTGCAAAAAAGGACTTGAGGGAGGCAATTAATAAAGCTGAATTCAATGTACCCCGGGTTCCAATTGTTGCAAATGTTGACGCAAAACCAACCACTGATCCTGATAAAATCAAAGCTAACTTGATTAAGCAATTAGAAAAACCCGTCCTCTGGGAAGACAGCGTGGAGGTCATGCTCCAGGAAGGTATTAATGAGTTTGTTGAAGTTGGACCCGGTCGAGTTTTGCAAGGTTTAATCAAGCGGATAAATCGTGATGTCACTGTCTCAGGGGTCAACTCTGTGGAAACTTTGGAGGAAGTATGCAAGAACAAGTAAAACGAACTATTGTTGTTACAGGTGGATCAAGAGGCATCGGCAGGGCAATTTGTCTTTCTTTTGCTGGTCCGGATACTGAGATCTACTTCAATTATTTTCCTGAAGATCTAGAAGCAGCGGAAACAATCAAGCTTGTTGAAGCTCAGGGCGGTACAGCCAAAGGGTATTGCGTGAATGTGATCTCCGAATCAGACGTAAATGCATTTTTTGACACAATTATAGAAGAAACTGGTCGTATCGATGTTTTGATAAACAATGCTGGTATCACTCGCGATGGTCTTCTGGTCCGTATGAAAGAACAGGACTGGGATATGGTGCTGAATATCAACCTGAAGGGTGTTTTTCTGTGCACTAAGGTTGTTGCAAAGACAATGATGAAGCAACGTTCCGGTACTATTATAAATATGTCATCTGTCGTTGGTGTGACCGGAAACGGCGGTCAGGCGAATTATGTTGCTTCGAAAGCCGGTTTGATTGGTTTTACAAAAACAGTTGCCAAGGAGCTGGCTCCCCGTGGAATAACAGTCAATGCAATCGCTCCGGGATTTATTGAATCTGATATGACAGCAGTATTGCCTGAAAAGGCTCGCGAGGCCATGTTGAGTCAAATTGCCCTGGGTCGTCCAGGACAGCCAGAAGACATAGCCGGTGTGGCAAAATTTCTGGCATCTGAGGCAGCAGCCTACATCACAGGTCAAGTTATCCACGTCAGCGGTGGAATGTACATGTAGGAAAAAGCCATCTGATACGAATAGTATCATGATTCAATTGATAATCTCTATCTGGATAAATAAGTTTTTATGAAAACCTTTGGCAGAGGAATTACTGTGAATGCTATTGCTCTTGGTTATATTGCCACAGATATGACCAACACGACCGTAGATAATGCAAAGGGAACAGCGTTCGAACCGAGTCAACCGTACCCCTGCGGTTGGGCTGCAATGTGACCGACAGGTTGCATTTTATGGCATGACTTGCAGGAAATTTTACTGGCCAGATTTTGCAATTTTGTATATGTCCTGGTAGTGCAAAGCTAGAAATGAATGTTAGGAGGAAAAAATAACATGTCAACTTTTGAAAAAGTACGTGATGTCATTGTAGAAAAATTAGGTGTAGATGCCGCCAAGATCACTGAAGATGCCTCTTTCATTGATGATCTTGGAGCTGACTCATTGGACACTGTCGAACTGATCATGCAGTTTGAAGAAGTTTTTGATATTGAGATTCCTGATGAAGATGCCGAAACCATCACCACCGTCGGGAAAGCAGTTGAATATATTGATAGCAAGAGCGGATAAGCTTTAGCTTTCAATTTTTGATTGAAATCTGGGTTCACTGAATGGTCCGACGATTGAGTCCGACTTTACGGTGAATCCAGATTTTTTTTAAGGAGTACCATGAAAAAACGTGTTGTTATTACCGGTATGGGTATCGTCTCTCCGCTGGGAAATGATGTGGACACTTTTTGGAGCAATCTGGTAGCTGGAAAAAATGGAATTACCAAACAAGATTGGCTTGTTGATGAAAAATATAATGCCACAGTTGCGGCTTCGGTGAAGGATGAACTTGATATCGATGATATGGTCGATTTTAAAGAAGCACGTCGTATGGATCCCTTTACCCGGTATGCAGTGCATTCATCCAAATATGCCATTGCCCAGAGCGGGCTAGATCTGGAAAATGAAGATCCTTTCCGAATTGGGGTAGTCATAGGTAGTGGCGTTGGGGGCTTGTACACATTTGAAGAACAACATGCCATGCTTATCAAACGGGGCCACCGACGCGTAAGCCCATTTTTTATTCCAATGATGATCCCGGATATCGCCGCAGGCTATGTCTCCATCATATGGGGCTTAAAAGGACCCAATTTTTCTGTAAATTCCGCATGCGCCACTGCTGCCCATGCCATTGGCCTTGGATTGCGATCAATTCGTTATGGTGATGCTGACGTAATGATTTGCGGAGCCGCTGATGCAGCCTTGACCCAGATGGGTTTTGCCGGTTTTGCCAACATGAAAGCACTCACATTTAATCCAGATCCTGAATCAGCCAGTCGTCCTTTTGATAAGGCTCGCGATGGCTTTGTCATGGGTGAAGGTGCCGGAGTTTTTGTGCTTGAAAGTCTTGAACACGCCCAGGTTCGCGGAGCTACCGTTCTGGCGGAGTTTGCCGGATTTGGGATGACTGCTGATGCACATCATATCACAAGCCCTGCTCCAGGAGGAGAAGGCGCCAATCGAGCCATGAAAATGGCACTGGCAGATGGGAATCTGAATCCAACAGATATTGCTTATATAAATGCTCACGGTACATCAACTCCTGCCAATGATAAAAATGAGTCAATTGCCATCAAAAATGTCTTTGGAGATCATGCCTATGATCTCGCTGTCAGCTCCACAAAATCTATGACGGGTCACTTATTGGGAGCTTCTGGTGGCATCGAACTGGCAGCTCTAGTGAAAACGATTCAAACCAATACGATTGCTCCAACCATCCACCACGAGAATCCCTGTGATGAATGCGATCTAAATTACACTCCCAACGTCTCGGTCAAACGCGAGATAAAAGCAGGGATCAGCAATTCTTTCGGTTTTGGTGGTCATAATGCAGTACTGGCTGTGAAGGAATATAAAGCCTGATTTTAATTTTATGAGATTTCTGGGGAAGATCTTTAAGAAAAAAGAACCCGTTTCCGGGGTATCTGAAGCATTTACAAAAAATCAATCTGCCATCGAAAAAACTCTGGGATACTCATTCTTAAAACCTCACCTGTTGGAGCGGGCATTAACCCATAGCTCATTTGCCAGCCAGAACAACATGAGCTATTCCTACGAACGCCTGGAATTTCTGGGAGATGCCGTTCTTCAATTGGTAGTTTCTGATTATCTTTTTAAAACTCACCTGCATTTGAATGAGGGTACGCTTACCAAGTACCGTACAATTCTGGTTAATGGCAGCTATTTGGCTGAATGTGCCACCCGTCTTGATCTTGGTCGCTGGATTCTGCTCAGTGATTCCAGTCGTCGTGGAGGTCAGCGGGATAATGATTCCATTATGGCGGATGTGATCGAATCGCTTATCGCCGCTATATACCTGGATGGCGGATATGAACCTGCGGCACGCTGGGTTAAGCAACACGTCATTGCTGGAAAGCCTGACTACCCCGAGGAGTTGCAAACATTTAACTTTAAGGGTCAATTGGCTGAAAAATGTCAGCGTCTTAAAATGGGAAATCCAGTTTTTGAGGTCACCAAGACCACGGGGCCTGATCATGATCCACTTTATTTAATTCAGGTTTCTATCGACGCTACCGTGGTGGGCTTTGGTGAGGGTCGCAACAAGAAAGAAGCCAGCCAACATGCCTCTGAAGATAGTCTTAAAAACTGGGATATTCACTTTCCAGGATAGACAAATCCAAACACTTTCAATTTTTGGCAAGTCTACGAGATTAGAACATCTCATTGCAGGTCGCCCGATTAACTCTATATTTTCTGATAATATCATCAGGATTAACGGTTTGACGATTTGAGGGAAATGAGATTCTGTTTATTCATAACAATAAGCCAATTTTGAACCGCTAATGAATCTCACATTCAAAACTATAATTCTCACGATTCTCGTATTCAATTTGGGATTTGGGGCAAGAGCTTCTGAGTATCTGTTTGAGACAATAGATATTAGTGATGGCCTCTCCCAGAACAGTGTTACCTGTGTGGCAAAAGACAAGTACGGCTTCATCTGGATCGGTACTGAAGATGGTTTGGATCGTTTCGATGGAATTAATTTTAAAGAATTCCGATATGATGCCCAGGATACAAGCTCAATTAATTCAAATACTATTGTTTCATCGCTTATAGATAGTCAAGGTGATTTGTGGGTAGGGACCTACATGTCTGGGCTGAATAGATACGACTATGAGACGGAGAGATTCATCAGATATTCAGATAGTGGCTTCACAAAGGACGGGGGGCAAGTCTATTCTCTGCTGGAAGACAAGACTGGCTACATCTGGATAGGTACCACAGAATCAGGGGTCTATCGGCTGGATCCAAAAACCGGGAAAATAATTGCGCTTGACTCCCTGATTACAAATTCAGCAACCGTTTCTGATGTAATGATTGGGTCGCTCTTTGTAGATCACCAGCAAAACCTGTGGATTTCCACATCTTCGGGACTAAATGTTCTGAATCTGGGAACCTATGAATTAAGATCATATTTCCACGATGAAGATGACCCATCCTCAATCTTTGACAATAATGTAAATGCCGTATATGAAACGTATGATGGAAACAATTACCGATTATGGGTTGGCACAAATTGGGGCGGCTTTGATTATTATAATCCTGAAAATGATATTTTTGTTCACTGTGGATTGAATTCCGATATTAATCCTGACTATCCAGAAACAGGTATCCTGTGCATGCTACAGGAAAATGAGGGGAGTTTATGGCTGGGTACAGATTCTGAAGGGATTCTCATGATGAGTATAAATGGGAAACTTATGAATCATGAAAAAAGGAAGATATATGATGAAACCGCGCTGAAGGATGATATCATTCGGACCTTATACGATGATGGTGATATTATCTGGATAGGGACTTCAGGTGGCGTAAGTAAATATGCTCGAAATCGAAAGAAATTTTACAATTTGTCCAACGATCCACTGGACCCTGAGGGGCTTCACGACAATCGAATACTGCAGCTCCGCTTCGACAACTCAGATCGTCTTTGGATAGCTACCTGGACTGCAGGCTTAAGCCGTTATACCTCAAAAACGAACCGTTTCGAGGTCTTCAAGCACGATCCCGCTGATACTGGCAGTATTAGTGACAATAGTATTCAAGATATTTTGGTTGACAGAAATGATAATCTTTGGGTGATCTCTGAAAGCGCATCTATCGATTTGCTAAGGGCAGGTTCCAATACTTTTGAACATTTCTCCCCAAAACCAGGAGATCCGAATTGGCTACAGAGTGAGTATCTTCTGACACTGCTTGAAGACCATAATGGCTTGATTTGGATTGGGAGCTGGGATGATGGACTGATTAGTTTGGATCCAAACACCATGCATTTCACAACCTATCGTGAACCAGCGGTTAAAAATATCACCCTGGGCAGTATCGCTTTCTACTGCACATTCGAAGATTCAAAAGGGACGATCTGGATTGGTGCCGAGAGCGATGGTCTTGTCGCATTTGATCGTGAAAAACAAACACTGAAACAATATCTGTCCAACCCAAATGATCCCAACTCCCTCCCTTATAATGATGTATTGTATATTTATGAAGATTCTGAAGGATATCTTTGGTTAGCTACTTATGGAGGTGGTTTGTCAAAGTTCGATCCTGTAAATGAGATCTTTGAAAATTATGGTAAAGCACAGGGGTTGTTGAATGAATCGATTTACGCTATTTTTGAGGATTCAAATAAATATCTATGGATGAGCACCAATAATGGATTGGCTCGATTTGATAAAATACAAAAATTGTTTAGGAATTATAATACTGCTGATGGTGTTCTAAGTAAGGAGTTCAACCCGGCTGCATGTATGGATGACAAGGGCTGGCTCTATTTTGGTGGTATAAAGGGCATCACATATTTCAATCCTGTAGAAATCGAGGATAACCGAAACCCACCAACCGTCCAGTTCACAGAATTATCAATCATGAACCAGCCCATCAGTACAAACCAGTTTTTTAATGGCAGGACCGTATTGGATCGCACCATTACGGAACGTCCACTGGTGGAATTATTTCCAGAGGATCTATTTTTTAGCCTCCGCTTTGCCAGTCTGGATTACTATCATGCTAAAAGCAACGAGTATGCATATCTCCTGGAAGGTTTTGATGATGAATGGCGATACATCGGGAATCGTCAAAATATCACATTTACCAATCTACCGCCCGGAGATTACAAACTCCATGTTAAAGGCAGCAATAATGACGATGTTTGGAATGATGAATTGGCCACCTTACCAATAACGGTTCACCCTGAATTTTGGGAAACCTGGTGGTTTACATCAGGGGTTATTCTGTCTATATGCGTTGCCATTTTCATTGCCTACAGGATGAGAACTGCATTCCTGATAAGCAGAGCTAAGGAGTTAGAGCGACATAATATTCAGCTCAACGCAGAGATAGAATCCCGACGCGAAGCACATAGACTGGCGAGAGAAAGGGCTGATTATTTTAGAGCCGTTATTTCTCAGTCTCCCATCCCCATGGCAATCCACGATATTGATGGTCACATCACTCATTTAAATAATGGATGGGTAAATTTATGGGGGCTCGAAGGTCCAGAAGACATAATTCGAGATTATCAAATTGAAACTGATCCGCTTGCGCAGAAGCTGAATCTGTACCAAAGCTTTAAAAAGGCATTACTGGGGAATATTGTTGAACATCCAGAGGTCCAGTATATCGCGCAGGATGGTGATCCCAGAATGCTTCATATTCTGCTTTATCCCTTGAAAGAGACTTCAGGAACGCCAAATCAGGTCATGATATCCATTGAAGACGTCTCTATAATTGTTAAACATAGAAATCTTCTCCAAAAATCATTAGGGGAAAAAGATTTACTACTCAAAGAAGTCCACCATCGGGTCAAAAACAACCTCCAGATCATTGCCAGCCTGCTGGGCTTGCAGATGGCAAGTATAGATGACAAAAATAAAATTCAAACATTGGAAGATTTCAGGAATCGAGTCAATTCAATGGCTCAAGTGCATGATGCACTTTATCGATCACCCGACTTCGACAATATTGATATCGCCACCTATATTGAGAGGCTCATTGACGATTTACATAAAGCATTCAAGACCGATAATGAACCGATCAAGATCGTTACAGATATTCCGGCAATCAAGCTCTCTGTTGATATTGCTGTCCCTTGTGGTCTAATTATTAATGAGCTGGTCACAAACGCACTTAAATATGCTTTCCCAGACGGAAGTATAGAGAAGAAACAAATTATCATCCGCTTTCAACAGCTAGAAAACGATTTTTTAAGACTTGATGTATCTGACAACGGTGTTGGATTTCAGCACCCGGTGCAGTGGGAATCAGTAAAATCCCTGGGTTTGTTTTTAGTTAAAATTCTCTCAGAGCAACAATTGATGGGGTCAGCCAAATTAAAAGATGAGACCAAAGCCCATTTTG
>JABMPR010000189.1 GCA_013202895.1 bacterium
CCCAGCTACCAGGAGTTCGCAGAGCATTATCACGTTGCTGTTTTGCTCGCCAGAGTGCGCAAACCGCGTGATTATCCCGAAGTTTTGCAAATCCCGAAGAAACCAATGACAGGGGGATTTGGGAGTCATTTTTAAAACGATCTATCTTTCAGTGCCTTCCCAGCTTGTTTCTGGTGTTTTTAGGAGAGAAATGCATTTCTGTTGGCATCGTTTCAGAGGCAAAAGTTCGGGATAATATTTCTTCCCGCTTTGTCTATATGTACGATAATTGTTGCAGGGATTTCTCTCATAGTTCTGGTGCACTATGGAGCAATCATCAACAATTTGGAGGCGTTACATATGGACAAAATATTATTATCCGAGCTCATCAAGCGGACGAAAAATGCAGTCCGTCCCTTTGAGCATAGCCAGTCCACGTCATATCAGTACCAGATGGCCTGGAAAGACATATCCAGTTATTTCCTTGAACACCATCAGGTTCTGTATTCCAAACAACTGGCCGAACAATATCTCCTTGAGTTAAGGGAAAAATGGCGTGCTGGCACCATCAAAAGATGGCGTTATCAGTTATATCGCCGAACGGCGCAGATACTCGTTGAGTATGATGAGACGGGTGGGGTCACATGGAAAAAGTATAAGGATGATCCCCCGGTGTGTTTACATCATGCGGCATACAAATACCTTCATCAAGAGTATTGCGATTTTCTAAAGAAGGAGGGCAAAAGGCCTGGCACCATTCAGACCTATGAAATTGTTGGCAGACAATTTTTAGAATATCTGGAAGAAAAGAACCTTGATGAACTCACAGAAGTCCGGGGGAATGATGTCAGCGCCTTTATCCCGTTTATTGCACAACGATACCAGCCAGAAAGTATGAGAACGGTTCTCTCCGCACTCCGCTCTTTTATTGGTTTTGTTGAGCACCGAAACGTGATTGAAATTTCTCTGAGCCAGGCCATACCCAGTAGCTCCGGCAGAATAACCAAAGTTTTTCCCACCCTCGCACCTGATGATGTACAGAAACTTCTGGATGCGGTGGATTGTACAACGCCTGTGGGGAAACGCAATTATGCCATGTTGTTGCTGGCGATCCGAACTGGTTTGAGATCCATCGATATCACCAACCTGAAATTGAGTGATGTCCATTGGGAGAGCAATACCATCGAAATCGTACAGGCCAAAACTGGTGCGCCCCTGGTTCTGCCGTTGCTAGCCGATGTCGGAAACGCGATCGCGGATTACATCCTGAATGCGAGACCTGCTTCGGAACAACCCTATATATTTCTGCGGGTTCAGGCCCCTTATTTAAAACTATCCAGCCATTCTGGTTGTTATGGGATTAGTTGCAAAGTGATGAAGGCAGCGGGCATTCGGCAAGGCGCAGGGGAGAGAAAGGGATTTCACGAATTCCGCCATTATTTGGCCATGCGCCTACTTCTGGAAGAAACACCGCTGCCGATTATTTCCAGCATTCTGGGGCATCGAGACAAGGAGTCCACAAAGATCTATTTGTCGATAGATCTGGTGCATCTGCGTACTTGCGCACTGGGATTGAAAGGTATCGAAGTCACAAAGGAAGAATTACTATGAATGGGTCTATTTCCGGGAATTTCAAACGCTATATTGAAGGGCTGATTGAACAGAAGAACGCAATGGGCTATCCATATAAAACTTCCGGACAGATATTGAAAGCCTTTAGCATTTTCTGTATAGATCATTACCCCGATGAAATCACTCTAACCCAAAAGATGGCCATGCAATGGGCAGAGCAGAGACCACACGAACACATAAATAGGCTTTTACGTCGAATTACTCCGGTGCGGCAACTGGCAAAATACATGAACCAGATAGACGTAGCAGCCTACATTATTCCTGCTGGAATTCCGGGTAAGCTCGTCCAGTATATTCCTCATATTTTTACGGATCAAGAGCTTCATGCATTCTTTGCAGCAATTGACCAGTGTGCTTTCAGCTCACACAGCCCAGCTCGACATTTAGTCATCCCGGTCTTTTTTCGGCTCCTGTATTGTTGTGGTTTGCGTTCATCAGAAGCCAGACTGCTAAAGGTGGAAGATGTTGATCTGGAAAATGGGAAGATCGCTATCCGGCATGCCAAATGTAGCAAAGACCGCAATGTGATGATGTCTGAAGATGTTTTGCAGCTGTGCCAGATTTATCATTCCAGGGTCAGCCGTATATTCCCGGATCGCGTCGCGTTTTTTCCAAATTCGCACGGCCAACATTATCACAATAGCATGATCGGCTATTGGTTCCATCTTTTCTGGAAGAAAACACGACTCACCAACCTCAGTAGCGGAAACCCGCCCCGTGTTCATGACTTCCGACATACCTATGCTGTAAAACGATTAAATCTGTGGGTACAGGAAGGAAAAGACATCAATGCTTACTTGCCTTACCTCAGCGTGTATCTGGGGCATGCACACCTGGCAGCCACCGATTACTACCTGCATTTTGTACCGGAATTCTTCCCCGTATTCAAGGAAAGGACGCTGGAAAAATGTGCCCACTTAATTCCCGAGGTGAATCATGAAGCGTGACGATAGCTTTTTCAAACATATCAGGGGTTTTCTGACCGTATTTCTTCCAAAAAACAAATGCTACAGCCATCACACCATTAAGGCATATCGTGACACACTCAATCTCTTTCGAAAATTTCTGAGAGATGAAAAATCCATTGCTTTTACTGAGATAACCTTTGAGCGGATTAACCATGAGGTGATCTATGAATTCTTGGCCTGGTTGCAAAAGACACGTCATTGTGTACCCAGCACCAAAAACCATCGCCTTGCCGTGTTGAAATCCTTTTTCCATTACTGTGCTCTGGAAGACCCCGCCCTGATGGCAATCTATCTGGATATTCAGAAAGTGCGCTCCCAAAGGGTAGTGCGAAGCAGAGTTGAGTACATGTCCGAAAGAGCCTTGAGTATCTTACTGGAGCAGCCAGACCCTCGCACCTGCCGCGGTCTGCGCGACCGATTTTTTATGATCCTTTTGTATGACACGGGTGCGCGGATTCAGGAGATTCTGGATTTGCAGCTGAAAGATATTCACTTGAATGACCAGCCCCCTTGTATTTATCTGACCGGAAAGGGAAATAAAACCCGCGTTGTGCCCCTGATGGATAAAACAATTGCCCACCTACATGCCTACATAAATATATTTCATCCGGAAGACGAACAGAACAATGAGCAATACCTTTTTTATACCCTGATCAAAGGGCTAAAAGGCAGGATGTCTGCTGATAATGTTTCATGTTTTCTGAAACGTTATGCAAAATCAGCACACGAGTTGTGCATGGAAGTGCCATTACGCATGCATGCCCATTTGTTTCGACATACGCGAGCGATGCACTTGTATCAGGCAGGAATCCCACTTTCATACATAAAAGACTTTCTGGGCCACGTCAGTGTGAATACTACCGACATTTACGCTTCCACTGATACCACCATGATGAGAGCCGCCTTGGAAAAAATCAACCCTCAGGGTCCTGAACAAACATCCGAAACGGTACCCGTCTGGCAAAGCAATGAGGAAATGATATTGAAACTGTGCGGCCTAAAATGAGAGTAACTTAATCCCCCAAAATATTATCCTGAAGTTATTCAGAAGTTATTGCCCATTTTTGCCCAGAAGCCCTAAATTTAGGCATTGGGGGTTCATTCTGGTTTTCTTCGGGATTTACAAAACTTCGGGATAATCGCGGTTATTCCGAATTCAGGATAAGCGCGATAAAGCCCATGTTGAAAACGGTGTCTAAAACGTTGAGCGTTGGGGGTTAG
>JABMPR010000190.1 GCA_013202895.1 bacterium
GGGTTTAACAGATACCATTTCAGAAACTATCTCAGTGACCGATGTGGGTGGTACGGGTACAGTTACTGATATAGATGGAAACACCTACCAAACCATCATCATTGGCGACCAGGAATGGATGATGGAGAATCTAAAAGTTTCACATTATCAAGATGGAACCTCTATTCCTACTGGCTATTCAAGTTCTCAATGGGCAAATCTAAATTCAGATGCCTATGCTATTTATTCCGATAATGAAAGTATAGCGGTTGATTATGGGTATTTATATAACTGGTACGCAGTTGAAAACAATCAGGGAATTGCACCAGAAGGTTGGCATATACCCACAGATGACGAGTGGAAAATACTTGAGGCATATTTAGGAATGAGCACGGCTGAGGCCGACCAAACAGGATTTCGAGGAACTGATGAGGGTGGGCAGCTTAAGGAAATTGGATTCAATCATTGGAATGATCCAAATACAGGAGCTACAAATGAAAGTAATTTTAGTGCATTGCCTGGAGGATTTCGCCGTGGTAATGATGATGGCAATTACATTTATTTAGGTAACCGGGGCTACTTCTGGTCTTTAACGGAGGATGGTGCCCAATATTCTTGGGTCAGAATTTTATTTAATAATTCTTCAGAAGTGTATCGAAGTTCAGATTTTAAGCAAACTGGTCTTTCTGTTCGATGTATAAAGGATTGACCATCCTCATTGACAAAATCTGGGATAACGGCGGGATACTGCTAAATTCAGCACTCCTAGAATCCTTAGTAGATAGCAATCTCAGCTAATCAAGCAAATGACTGGGAATCAGTTGCCCACCCCATTGATCATGGTTTCGACAACTGGGTTAATAATCTCATTTAAGCAGGTACCCCCCCACTCACCATTCGGGGGCTACCCCCCTTCATATATCTATTATAGCGTTCTTGCACACCACCAGTATAATTCTTCATCCCCTCTCGCATCAGAGCAATAGCTACTAATATTCAGCAAAAACACCCCAAATGTTCCTTGTGTCTTCGTATAATAAAGTGATTTTACAGATGATATAATTAATTATGAAAGGCTTCGATAAATGAGAAATCTATTTAATAATGTGAGTGTTATTATTTTAATATCGACTTTGGGTTATGCTCAAATTCCTGAGGGTTATTATGACTCTGCGAGTGGCTTAAGTGGACCTGAATTGAAATCCGCTTTGAATAATATTATCCAAGGACATACAAGTTATCCGTATACAGATTTACAAACAGATTGTTGGGATATACTCAAAGAGACAGACAGAGACACGAGCAATTCAGATAACGTAATATTGCTATATACAGGTTGGTCAGTCAATGCAGCACAAGAGTATAATAGTGGGAATGGATGGAGCCGAGAGCATGTTTGGGCAAAATCTCGAGGTATATTATATGCAGGCTTTGGATCAGAAGATGATGTTGCTGCAACAGATGTCCATCACTTGAGACCTGCCGATATTTCAGTTAATTCTGCTCGAAACAATCGATGGTTTGACTATTGCACAATTCCATATATAGACGATGGTGACTCTACGGGGTGTTTCACGAGTACAGATGCAGAATGGGTCTGGCAGCCCCGAGCTGAAGTTGTTGGAGATGTTGCACGAATGATGTTTTATATGGCAACCCGATATGAAGGTGAGGATGGTGAACCTGACCTTGAGCTAATAAATGAGATTCCAGCTGACAATTATACAAACGACCCTGTGCATGCAAAATTATCAACCCTATTAGCCTGGCATGATATTGACCCCGTTGATGAATTTGAACAAAATAGAAATAACGTAATTTACAGTTACCAGGAAAACAGAAATCCATTTATTGATCATCCTGAGTATGTTCAATTACTCTGGAATGGCGAAACGGTTGTAATATTTGAACAGTCATCATTATCTGTTTATGAGGACGCGGGGAGTATTGAAGTAAATATTAATATCGAGTTTCCAGATTCAATCTCAGCCACATCATTGGATATTGGTATTCAATCTACTAATGCTATCCTTGGAGTTGATTATCAAGTTACCATGCCCCAGACTTTGAATTTTCCAGCAGGTTCATATACATCACTTTCATTTTCTGTTGATATTCTTGATGATCCTGATTTAGACGGACCAGATACTCTTCTCTTTGAATTAACAAATATTTCGGGTGGGAATAATGCAACTATAGGAAATCCTGGGACCTTTCAACTGATCATCTTTGACAATGAAATTGATGATGATGGGAGGACGGGTAATATTATTATCTCAGAAATTGTCGATGGTCCATATTTTGGCGGATTGCCAAAGATTGTAGAAATTACAAACACAGGGGATGCTGATACCCTACTTACCGGTTTTGTTATCCGTCGTTATAGTGGAGGAAGTCTAACTCCAGACGAAACAGATTTTACATTTCCAGAATATGTTCTTCCTGCTGGTAGATCTATGGTACTAACCAATGCATCAGAAGCTGACTGGAACAACACTATCACAGAGTTAACTACACCTGAATACATTATTTTCGGTCTTGATTTTGGTGTTGGTCCCATCATTGGAAATGGTGATGACCCATATGAATTAAGAGACAATTTTAATAATGTCGTGGATGTTTATGGCGAAATAGGTGTAGATGGTACAGGAACGGTCTGGGAATATCTGGATTCGTATGCGTTTAGAAATGCTGATATAGTTACTGGAAGTGCCGACTTTAATCCTGCTGAATGGACTATTGCTGCTGTTAATGCTTTAGATGACCAACAGGGTAATTTAAATACTTATTTAACACCGGGAACACACACATATAATA
>JABMPR010000191.1 GCA_013202895.1 bacterium
AACCGGAACCGATGCTGCCTGTAAGACCTTTCAGACGATTTTGTTTCAGCACAACATTGATTATGCCGGACATGCCATCGGGATCGTATTTCGCAGAGGGATTGGTAATTATCTCAACTGTTTCAATAGTGGATGAAGGAATCTGCTCCAGAAGCGTACTGTTGTCCTCATTGGAAAGACCGGAAGGCTTCCCATCTATGAGTATCTTCACATTACTACTCCCACGAAGACTAATATTTCCATCCATATCCACATCTACTGAGGGGATCTGTTCCAAAACTTCAATGGCTGAATTACCTTCGGCTATTAGACTTTTATTGACATTAAAAATACGTTTGTCTATGGTCTGGGTGATGAGCGGTCTGTCACCCGTAACCTCAACGGCGGTGCCTGCCAGAGTAGCTGGACTCAATAGAACATCACCAAGATGTTTTTCAAGACTTTCACGAGGGGTCAATCTGACATCATCAACGGTCAGTGCTTCATAGCCCATGAATTCGAATCGAACGCTGTAACGTCCGAGAGGCAGGCTGCGCAGGTCAAAAAATCCTTCCGCATCACTGATTCCACCTGACACAGCTGTGGTGTCTCTGCTGCGAATGATTGTAATATTGGCATACTCTACGGGAATGAGTGTACTGCTATCCAATACGCGACCTGTGAGAATACCTATAGGTGGTATTTCTCTACCGCCGCCGGGAGTTTGTGCTGGTCCGCTAATTACCAGAACCAGCAAGAGGCTGAGTTTCTGTAAGCTAACTTTATATCGATAGAAGTTCATACCATTCCTTTATTTCTTTGCAGAACAAGCGGCTAATTTAGAGACTCTCACCTATCCTGAAATATCATTTCAATTCTATTTTAGACACAGTTTGCTTACAAAAGTTAAGTAGTTTTTTTCATTAAGGATAAATTCGGAGTAAATGCTCCAATAAGCTTTAGATTCAGCGCTGTATGGCGAATTTGACGATTAAAAAAATACTTAAGTTTTGGCTGCCCTTAGCCGGTACCTGGCTGATGATGTCACTTGAAGGACCTTTCCTGGCAGCCCTCATCGCCCGTTTAGCAGATCCAAAATTTAATCTCGCGGCATATGGCGTTGCCTTTTCTTTTGCCTTAATTATTGAAGCTCCAGTGATCATGATGATGACTGCTTCCACGAAGCTGGTCAACGATTATCAATCCCTGAAAAAATTACGTCAATTTACCTGGATATTGAATATCACTATCACAGGAGTCATGTTGATCCTACTCATACCGGGAATATTCTTTTTTTTGACAGAGGATCTTATCGGATTACCTCAAAATGTCGCTCAATTGACTCACATTGCTACCATTATCCTGATCCCCTGGCCGGGGGTAATTGGTTTTAGACGATTTTATCAGGGTGTGCTCATTAGAAATCATGCAACGCGACGGGTTGCCTATGGAACCATTATTAGGCTTATCTCCATGATCTCAATGGCACTAAGTCTCTTCCTGTTCACAAATTTACCTGGTGTCTATATCGGTACGGCAGCGCTCTCATCCGGGGTGGTCATGGAAGCCATCAGCACTCGCTTCATGGTTCATCATATAATAAGGCGGCTTAGTCTGGCTGAGAATTCACTTGTACAAACTTCAAGGCTTAGATTCAAAGGAATTATTCGATTTTATTATCCACTGGCATTGACTTCAATGCTAACACTGGGAGTTCATCCACTGGTAACCTTTTTCGTGGGGAAAAGTGTTATGCCACTAGAATCATTAGCCGTGCTACCTGTGGTGGGTTCCTTTGTATTTCTCTTTCGAGGCGTAGGTTTGTCATTTCAAGAGGCAGCTATTACACTCATGGGGGAGAACAAAGAAGATGATCAGCTCGTTAGGAGATTTGCTCTTGTTCTCGGGGTAAGCCTTTCAATGGTGCTAATGGTCACAGCATTTACACCACTTTCAAAGATCTGGTTCTCCGTCGTCAGTGGATTGAGTGGAGAGTTAACAAGCCTGGCCCTGAAACCTCTCATGATCATGTGCATCTTTCCTGCGACAACAGTTCTCATAGCATTTCAGAGGGCAATCCTGGTAAAAGTGGGTCGTACGAGCCCAATTACTACAGCTACGGTAATCGAGGTGATTGGTATTATATCAGTTCTGTATATAGGTGTCGTCCAGATGTCTCTAACAGGGGCTGTCGCTGCTGTTTCGGCTTTTGTTTTTGGGCGGCTTGCTGCAAATACATATTTATACTGGCATTTAAGATCTAAACGATACAAGAAACTCACACCAGTATAGTTTTATTAATCTTGATAGTGATATACATCTTACCTATTTTTTATTATTAGTTTAAATTAGCTCGGATAAGATCCCACCGGGGAAAGAAAGATGAAGATGAGATCGATAAGCCAATCGTTAATTGCCTTATTGCTGTTAGCCAGTTCGTTACTCATATCGAGCTGTGGTATATCGGAAGATTATACTGCCGTCAGAGGAGTGATCGACCTTCGGGATTATGATTTTGAGAATCATATTGACTTGGACGGTGAATGGCAATTCGTGTGGCAAGATAGCAGTTCAGGTAAAATATCAGACCCAAAAACATATGTTAACATAGATGTCCCAGATGCCTGGAATGGGTATATGTATGAAGATCAGGAAATACCAGCGCATGGTTATGGATCCTATTATTTAACAATTTTATTGCCTGATTTCCCCGCTGAGTATGCCATCGATTTCCCCACTGCTGGAACAGCCTACAACCTTTTTGTAAACGGTACATTGATTGGCGGTGTTGGAATCTGTTCTCCTGATCCGGAGCGGGGGGAGCCGGCGTACCAGGCAACCGTTTACGAACTCGGTCAGCATTCTAATCAACTTAATATGAGGATTGAGGTATCTAATCATCATCATCGTTTGGGTGGTCTCTGGGAATCAATTTCCCTTGGTCACCGCAAAGACATCATCCATAAGCGGGAGAATCAGGTTGCCATGCAGCTTTTCATGGTCGGCGCCATTTTCATCATGGGATTTTACCATTTGGGTGTTTTTTCTTTGGATACACGCGGTCTGGCTGCTCTATATTTTGGAATATTTTGTCTGTTCATTGGTTTACGTACGCTCACTACTGGTGAGATCTTTCTCCATGAAGTTTGGCCATCCTTATCTTGGGCGAACCTGGTTAAGCTCGAGTATTTGACCTTTTATATGGGGATTTCAGTCTTTTTCAGTTTCATTCAACTCCAGTTCCCTGATGAGATCAAGAGCTGGGCAGCTAAAATTGTTTTGGTAGTTTCAAGCCTATTTAGCCTCCTGGTATTATTTAGCAGTGT
>JABMPR010000016.1 GCA_013202895.1 bacterium
AAGGGTGAAAATGATAGTGTCGTAGGTATGATCGTTGTTCGTCGTGAAGGAACCGTTCTGGCTGTGTCAGAACATGGTTTTGGAAAACGTACAGAGGTTATCAATTACCGCGTACAGCATCGCGCTGGTAAAGGCATCATTACTATCAAGACCACTCCCAAGGTTGGTCACATGGTTGCTCTGCTTGAAGTTGTAGATAACGATGACCTCATGATTATCACCAGTCGCGGTGTCCTCATTCGCCAGCCTGTTGACTCCATCCGAAGTATTGGTCGCAACACTCAGGGAGTGAAGTTGATTCGCCTGGATGAATCCGATTCCATTGCTGCCGTTACTCGAGTTCAGGAGGAAAAAGAACCTGGGGTTTCCCTCGACGCGAATGGAGAAATTATTGAAGGTGAACAAGCCACAATCTTCGATTTGGAAGAAGAGAGTCCTGAGGGAGATGCGCCGGAAGTTTAGCCCTGAGCATACTCGATGAGTCAGGCAGACTTGACACAACGGCTTGACCGGATCCTGGAACGCCTAGCGCAAGCGGCTCAACGGGTTGGTCGAGCCGCTGATGAAATTACCCTTATCGGCGTCAGCAAGCGTAAACCTGTCGAAGACATGCAGGCCGCTTACGATGCCGGTCTACGTCACTTTGGGGAAAACCGCGCTCAGGAGGTGCGTGATAAATTCCCAGGGTTCTCCCCTCCAGGGATTACGCGACATTTTATTGGCCATCTTCAGAGCAATAAGGTGAAATACCTTCCGGGTCGGGTGGATATTATTCACACCATTGACTCAACTCGAATAGCAGACGCAGTGGAAAATCGCTTTGGGGCTCAAGATTTGACGATCCCAGTCCTGGTAGAAGTAAATATCTCAGGTGAAGCCAACAAAGACGGGGTTGAACCAACTCAGGCATATGATCTAGCGGCATTCTGTGCCGAGAAAGCCCACCTGGAATTCCAGGGTTTAATGACTATCGGTCCTTTAACCGCTGATACCGTTCGTATCCGCCAGGCTTTTCGGGAAATGAAGTTGATTTCAGACCAGATCGAGCGTCTGGTTGGCGGTAAAAATGGAAGGGCAATACTTTCAATGGGGATGACGAATGATTTTGAGATCGCCATAGAAGAAGGTGCAACCCACATCCGTGTCGGGACTGCTCTCTTTGGAGCCCGGGAGTATTTATCCGGCAGTTAAATTGTCAGATTTTTTCTTAAATGCGTTAATCTAGTATTGTCATCATAGGCACGCGTGATTGATAATAGAGGAGTATGATATGGGACGTTTATCAGCACAGAATATTCGGGAACAAGAATTCAAGCAATCTGCTCTCGGTTATAATAGAGAACAGGTTACAGAATTTTTAGAACAGGTTGCAGAAGAGCTTGAAACATTAACCCAGGAATTCAATACACTTTATGCTGAAAACAAGGAATCCCTGCTGGCTCTCCAGACCTATGGAAATGTGGAAGAGAGTTTAAAAGAAACGCTTCTGTTAGCCCAGAAAACTGCTCAGGAAACCATGCGTAACGCCCAAAATGAAGCTGAGACAACTATCCGAAAAGCCAACACAGAAAAAGATGCTCTCTTATTCTCGGCGAAGCAGAATTTATCTGAAATTCAAAATGAAATTCAGAAGCTGAAGGCCAAACGAGAAGCCATGCTCATAAAGTTAAAAAGTATACTTAATACCAATCTGGAAATGTTATCTGAAGAATTTTCTGGTCCTGAAGCGGATGACACATTGCTTGGGGGATCTGGAAATTTGCATGATGAGCGCATCATAGATTTTTCGAAGGCTGATTTAGTGGTTGAGGATTTGTCCGCATCTGAAGAAAGCCATGAAGTCAAACCTGAGGTCAATATTGATGAGAGTAACGTTCCCGAGGACGAATGAGCGACACTCCCATCATTTTCTGCGACCCGTTCTTTCTAGGGGCCCTGAAGGAGCGTTTCCCCGCCATGGTAATACGCCGGTTTGCCTCAGACATAACTTCTTGTCAGATGCAAATAGCTAGTTCAGATATTATAAAGCAGAAGACCGCATGGCTATTATATCGATCAATGGATAATCAATTGGGGAATCTGATCGTAAAGGACCACATTAACCTTTCGGGTGAAAACCCCCTGGTTGGTCCGGTGGATCTGAGTAAGGGTTCCCGATTTCCGGACATGTCATCTGTCTATGAGACTCATGGGAAACCAGGTGTTGTCGTTGTGCAGGGAGAAGATCAGGCTTTAGAGGATTTTGAAGAACCCTGGGCACCGGTTAGCGGCGGTGTTTGGGAAGCGATTATGTTAAAACATCGTGGATATACGATCCATGCCTGGCTCATAGCTGATCTAGAAAAATGGGTCATCGAAGCACCATTATTAAATTAGATTATTGATTATTTTTAAACGACCCCAAGGGGTCAAGTGGAGGTATCATGCAAAAGAATAGCGTAAATAAAGCGATCATCGTGGGTCGCATGGGCCAAAAACCGGAATTAAAGTATACACCACAACAGACTGCCGTTACAAACATCACGATTGCCACCAATGAAACGCGTCGGGATACTGCCGGCAATAATATTGACTCTACTGAATGGCACCGCGTGACTGTGTTTGGAAAGACTGCAGAATTCGTAACCAATTATCTGGATAAAGGTTCAATGATCTATGTAGAGGGGCGGCTTCAGACACGCTCCTGGGAAGATCGTGATGGCGTTAAAAGGTCTACTACGGAGATCATTGCCTTGACGGTGACCCCCCTCGGTGGCGGCGGTGGTGGTCGGCCCCAGCCCAATAGTGGAAGCTTTGATAGTGGTCCGCCTTCCGGTGGATCTGGTCCTGGAGGTGATCCCTCCGATGGTGGGGATAAGGACGAGCCACTTCCCTTTTAGTTTGTGCTGATTAATCTGATGTATTAATCATTTTCGGGCAGTCGATATTCTGATATAACGGCGGTTGTTTTTATAAAGAAATACCCCCATCATGAAAATTCCATGCCTGGGGTATTTCTTTCTCCTTATCACAATATCTTTTTACAACCAGGGAGTTTCTACAGTTTATCATCACCAAGAAGCTCTAGTTGCTGATGTCATTTGAACACCTAGATTAGTGCTCTATGATTCAATCACCTCTGAGTTGCCCCCTTTGCAGCAGCCACATCAGCGCCCCCTTCCACCAGGATGCCAACCGGAGCTACATTAAATGCTCTGTTTGCAAACTCGTTTTTGCTCATCCCCGGTACTTGCTTAGTAGAGAGGTGGAGTTTAGTCGATATGAATATCACCAAAATGATCTTGAGGATCCTGGCTATCGCGCATTTCTAGATAAACTATTCTCGCCAATGATTCAGCGAATCAAACCGCTCTCAACAGGGCTTGACTTCGGCTCTGGTCCCGGCCCCCTCCTGAAACTAATGTTCCAGGAAGCAGGACATAAGATGTCCATTTATGATACCTTTTATGCTCCTGACCCATCTGTGTTTGAGAAGCAGTATGACTTTATCACGATATCCGAAACAGTGGAACACCTCCATCGACCTCTTGATGAGCTTGATCGATTGTGGGCTTGCTTGATACCCGGTGGCTATCTTGGTGTGATGACCGGTATACTGCATGATAGTATTAATTTCTCTGATTGGCACTATATCAGGGATGATACACATGTTGTCTTTTTTACACCTGGCTCCTTTGAGTGGTTAGCTCAACACTGGGAAAGTTCCCTTGAATTGTTGGGGGACAGGGTGGTGATCTTCAGGAAAATCCCAAATATTGTTAACTCCAAATAGAATCCTGAAAACAATCGACTGCGCCCTTTCTTCTTTCTATCTTCCTGCATGACACCCATAAAATATGTTGATGTTTTTCCCTTCACCTGGACTGATGATGGCTTGCGTTTCCTCCTCTTGCGTCGAGCAGCCGAGAACACCTATCCCGGTATCTGGCAACCCGTGGCTGGAAAAATAAAAGTTGGAGAGACTGCCTGGCAAGCTGCCCTAAGGGAACTTGGAGAAGAGACCGGGTTCACGCCCTTGGCGTTTTATGCGCTGGATCATGTCTCGTCATATTACCTGCACCCCTCTGATGAAATCATCCATGTCCCTGCATTTATAGCAGAAGTTCGTTATCAAGATCCTATTCCAAGTCATGAGCACGATACCTTTCTTTGGCTTCCCCTGGAGAAAGCCATTGCAACAGCTTCGTGGGAACCCTATCGCAAAGCACTGCGTTCCATACCTAAATTAATTGATTCGTCGCCTGCCCTTGCCCTGGCAAAAATTTTACTAATAAAATGAAAAAATCACATAAACCCTTGATTTTTTTGTCTAAAAGCTCCCTTTTCGCCCCTTTTATTCCACAATATACAGGAAGCCCCTGATTTAAAACCACAATATATGGTATCACTTAAAGCATTTTCTTAAGTAGTTGCCATAAGTGCCTTAGAAACAGCTATATTTCCTTGACAAGATTTTATTAATCCGCTAAATTCTTTACGAATGTGGTGCAGGACAGATAGATAACCACATTAAAAATTGAAGCGATGTTAAGTCGGAAGAGGCTGCGTATGAAGCACAACTGCTTACATGTACTGTTATTGGCTCTAACCTTGACCATTGTACAGTGTTCATTTTTTGGAAAAGCAACTCCTAAAGAGGAATCCTGGGGCAAGAATGGTGCAAGTTCAGATTCTAGCCGTAGTGGCGAAGCAACTGGAGTAGATGCCAATACATCTGATGAATCAGCCTGGCAAAGTGGTGAGCAAGCTGACAATCTGATCTATAATCTGGATCAGCTCAGAAATAAAAAACCAGTGGACGGCGAGTCTGCTGATTTCGTCACCAGCGAAATCAATTATGAGGTCAAGCGCCTGGCCGCGGAACTCAAATACGTCAAGAAGAAGTTAACTGAAATTCAAACCCAGAGTGAAGTTTGGACAAACCCCTTAAGTATATATACTAAGGAAGTACATTTAGAGAACGGAACAAAATTGTTTGGTGATGTTATTGATCAGGATAAGGAGAACATCCAGGTCAAGACGCTCATCGGTGTGCTTTCCGTTTCTCGCGACCAGGTCATTCGTATCGTGGATAATATTCCCACAGAACCTGGTGCTGCCGCAGTAACTGGAGCTGACAATACGGGACTTGGCGATGCACCCATGAATGTCAACAACGGTCGTTCGACAAGGACCGGTACTCATGATGTTGCGGGTGACGGCCAACCTTCCAAATACACCGGCAATGTTGTTCTCTCCGGTAGTATTAAGGAACGCAAGGATCGTAGTGGTAACACCATTCTTTCTGGTGTTGTAAAAAATATTGGTGGTCGGCGAGCTGATTTTGTCAAGGTTAATTTCTTGTTCCGTATAAACTGGAGCGGGGATACGCGTGAGCTGACTGCGTTTGTAAAGGGTTCTCATCATGTGTTTTCCAGCGGTGTAAATACCGATACCTCTCTATTTCCAGGGGCAAGTGGTGAATTCGAACTTTATGTACCGAGCTCCTTTGGTTCCTTTATTGGCTATAGTTACTCAATTGACTGGGAAGAGCATGATATCTAGACGTACCGTTATATTGATTGTTGGGGGTGCTACTCTTCTGGGGCTAATCGGCTGTACCCCTAAAGAACCGGCTACTCCTGCCCCAAATTTGGAACAGCTGAAGATTCAATCTCAGATGAAAGCATTAGCCGCTGAGGTTGTTAAGCTTCGTGAATCCCGTGAGGATGTTGAACTCTTAAAAGCCGATATCGCTGCTATGGATTCACAGATCGTTCTATACCAGGCCCTGTTAGCTAAAAAAGTCGAGGAGCCAAAAATTGAGTTCGTCGCCACCCCTCGCGATCCTGACATTATCAATTTGCGTGGAAACATCTACGTCCTGATTCGAGAAATTGATTCCCTCAAAGAAGGCATGAAAGGCCTGGAGGCAGTGAATGATTCACTTGAAATGCAAATTGAGCAGTTAGCGGTTCAAACCCACACCGAACTGTCACTTGGACCAGCCGTGAAAGAAGCCGTGATTGAAGAAGCCGTGATTGAAGAAGCCGTTAAGGAAATGGCAACATCTGGATCTGAGACAACGCTTCTAATTAATGAGCCGATACTCACTGAAGAGCCAGCCATGGCGGCACATCCCAGGGCTCAGGGTTACACCTTTAACACTGATTATCGTATGGCATATAACGATGCCCTGAATAAATATTTTAGCAAAGAATATCTGGAATCCATCCAGGATTTTAGATTGCTTATCGAACGGGAGCCTTACGGTGCTTATGCGGATAATGCCCAATACTGGATTGGTGAGTGTTACTATTCGCTAGAAGATTTTGAATCTGCCATCGGTGAGTTTGAAAAGGTTTTTGCTTTTCCTGAAAACAACAAAAGCGATCATGCCCAGTTTAAGATTGCCATCAGCTACCAGCAACTCGGTCGCTATATAAAAGCCCGTGAAAGCATGAATCGTTTTATCCTGGATTACCCGGCTAGCGAACTGATTTCTCAAGCTCATGACTTCTTAAAGGGAAACAAACGGGATTAAGTCGATGACACGCATCCAGATATATATCATGCTCATCCTTCTGGTATCCATGACCGCTACCCTGGCTCAAACAGGATCTGGAAGCTTGCTTTATGATATTGGGCTAATGATCGATAGCGATAGCACCAAAACAAAAGCCGAACAACAGAATGCGCAAAACCCGATCTATACCCAGGAGCAGGAGAATCTTGAAGAAGAGTTAAATCTGTATCAGATAAAACTGGCTGAAACAGAAATCCGTTTGAGATACCAGACAAAGATAATTGACAGTCTCCAGACAGAGATTGCTCAGATAAAAGCCGCGGGAGACACTGATGTAGCACTGCTGTCCACCAGGATAGGCACACTGGTTGATCAACAGCAAAAAGCCGACAGACCCCCTGTTTTCATGCCTGGAAATTCACAAACATCGGATAGCGTTTTCGCAGAACTTGACACTCCCTGGAGGGCTGTAACTTTTAAAACTCAAGCGCTTCACCCGACTCAAAGCGGTCCAAGCCTAACTGAAGCAGAAGAACAGATGGCTTATAGAACTGGTCTGACAAAATTTCACCAACAGTATTACTATCAAGCAATTGATGAATTCAAGACAATTGTAAGTCGGGGAACAGATATCACTTTACGAGCCAATGCCCAGTATTGGGTGGGGCGCTGTTACTATGAAAAAGGGCTTTATGATGAAGCAATCAGTGCCCTGGAGCAGGTTCAACGCTTTGAACATTCAGACAAACTGGATGATGCTTTGGTCATGATCGGCCTGGCATTTAAGAATAAAGATCGCCTTCCCGAAGCCAAGTTGGCTTTCCAGGAACTGGTTACCCGTCATCCCGGCAGCGAGTACCTGACCTTGGCGAAACGTTTTGTGCAGGAATGATGCAGGATAATGGCTGATTCCGGAGATCAAATGATGAAGAAATTGAAACAAATACTGATACTTATTATTGCCGCAACAAGTCTGGCGGTAAACGCTCAGACAGCCTTGAATTTCTCAAGACCAGGTCCGATGATGCACATTCCTACTTCTAGTTTGTACAATGAACCATATTTGCTTAGAATTGGTGTTGCTGGACAATCCACCCGTGGGGCTTTTGAGACAGAATTCTGGAACAAGGGTGCTTTTTTGGAAACAGATATCACCCGCGATTTTCGGATTGGTCTATCGGCCATTCAATCAGGTGCAAATGCCAATGAAGCCGAACTGGCTATACATGTTCAAGATCGTCTGCTGACTTATGGTGAAACCGCCGTTGGTATTGGTGTAAATGATATAAGCTTTACCTCAGGTACGACAGATAGCACTAATTTGGAAGAGCAGGTGGCCAGCCTATCCTACTATATATTGCTCAGTCGTGAGAACAGCTTCTCAGATTATAATTTAATAACATATCTAGGTATTGGATCTGGTCGGTATGGCTCCAATTTTGGAAAGTTTGATATAACTCTGGATTCAGCAACTGCCATAGTGGATACAATCAAAACCGCTAAAGAAAATAATATCGGTTTCTTTCTGGGGTTGTTGTTAAACACCAACATTATGGCTGATCGCGGAGGTCTGGACCTTATTTTTGAATGGGATGGTGTGGGAATTAATGCTGGTGTTAAACTTCCCCTCACCCAGGAATATCGGATTAATGTTGGATTCTCTAACATTCAGAACCTGCCTTATCTCGGTGAAGATCGTGAAAATCCTCCTGGAATCGGAATCGGCCTGGACTATTTCTTACCCCGTGTTAAATCATCTACAAATAAACAGCGTGGTGGAATAAAAATATCAGGGGTGGTTACCGAAGAAGGTCTACCCGTGCGTACGGTCATAGATTCCAGCTGGCATAAGGCTCAGGAGCGTCAATTATTGTATCTACGTGACTCTCTCAGAATGTCGAAAACCGAGATAGAGCAATTGAACCGCATGGTCGACCAATTAGAACAGAGAAATCAGGTCTTGGAAGACTCTGTCGCCTCACTCCAGCTGGCACGCCATGTTTCTGATGCACAAATTAATCAAGCCTTGAAACACTTGTCCCGTTCATTACGCCTCTTCTACAATGAAGAATACGAAGACGCGCTAATAGAAATAAACGAAGCTTTAGAGTACAATCCGAATTTAGCCCTGGCGTACGCCAGACGTGGCTCCATTTACTATAAGTTAAATCAGATCGATCGGGCAACCATCAATTGGAATATTGCATTGCAGATCGACCCCGGATATGATGAAGTGCGAAATATTCTACGTGCTTTAAATGAGAACAGACTGCGTTCTGCCGTCTCAGCTAGGGATTAACAAGGAAAAGGATCTCATATGGATTTTGCAACTATTATAGGACTATTGTTCGGATCCGGATTGATCGGCTATGCTGTATATGGTGTATCCTTAACGCTCCCCAATGGTGTAATGACATTTGTGGACGCTCAGTCCCTCATGATTGTTCTCGGCGGAACGATTGCCGCCACAGCAATGGCTTTTCCAGTAAAAGAGGTGCTTTCGCTTTTAACCAATCTTCGAGCTGTGTTCAAGGGCGAGAAAAATTATGATCGCGAGACCTTAAAAGAATTGGTAGAGCTGGCCGGTGTGGCTCGTAAGGGAACCACTGATCTTGAAAAGGCTGTTCCTGACATAAAAGATTTCTTTTTAAAGGATGGCGTTCAAATGATTGTGGATGGTCTTCCAGAAGAAGATATCCGCAGCATCATGGAAACACGTGTCATCAATCGTGAAC
>JABMPR010000192.1 GCA_013202895.1 bacterium
CTCCACCACCCATTGGGTGATCTACTGGGTTCATAGCAACACCACGAACCTTTGGTCGACGACCCATCCAGCGTGAGCGACCTGCTTTTCCGATGGAGATGTTTTCATGTTCCTTGTTGCCAACCTCACCCAGTGTTGCACGACAGCGATTATGAATCATACGCATTTCGCCACTGGGAAGCTTCAAGGTTACATAATTACCCTCTTTAGCCATGATTTGTGCTCCCGCACCAGCAGATCTACATATTTGTCCGCCCTTGCCAGGTTTCATTTCAACATTATGAACAATGGAACCAGCAGGGATGTTTTCCAGTGACATGGCATTTCCAACTTTTATCGGAGCTGACTCACTAGAGACAATTTGAGAACCTACAACCATTTTATGAGGAGCGAGGATATATCGTTTCTCCCCATCAGCATAAATCAGTAAGGCAATATTGGCTGAACGATTCGGATCATACTCAACTGAATCAACCCGAGCCGGGATGTCATATTTATCGCGTTTAAAATCAATTATTCGGTAATGTCTGCGATGACCTCCACCCCGATGACGAGATGTGATACGACCGTTATTATTTCGACCACCCGATTTTTTTAAAGGGGCAAGCAGACTTTTCTCAGGGTCAGTCCTGGTGATTTCCTCAAAGGAGGACGTTGTTTTAAAACGTAGGCCAGGAGTGATTGGTTTATAGGATTTAACTGCCATATCGAATCACCTTACGCCTGCTCATCGTGGAAAAAATCAATTACTTCACCTTCTTTAAGGGTGACCAAGGCTTTCTTCCAGGAAGCTCGAGGCCCCTCTGTCCGAATAACCCGACCACCACTACGCATAGTGGAGCGTTTGACTTTGCCATTCATATTCATAGTTGCAACTTTTCCAACTTTTACTCCAAAGCGGTTCTCAACTGCCCGCTTAATGTCGATCTTGTTTGCAGACTTCAATACTTTGAAAGCATATTTACGTTCAGCTTCCTGAAGACTTGCACTTTTCTCAGAGAGAATTGGTTCAATTATAATACCGTGACTCATAATCATCTCTCCTAATCTGTCAGCTGACTGTTAAGAATTTCAACAGAAGTCTTATCCATGAGGATGGCTTCATTATCAATCAAATCATAGGCTGAGACATACGAGGCTTCAAGGATGGCAATATTCTTTAGATTGCGGCCACCTAACATCAAGGATTCATTAAAAGCTGAGGTTAAGATCAATAATTTTTTACCGGATAGATTCAGACTATCTAGAAGAGCAATAACAGATTTTGTTTTTGGTTTGTCAAAATTAAATGATTCAATCACGAACAATGAATCCGTCTTTACCTTATCAGATAAAACACTGCGACGAGCCAGACGTTTTACCTTCTTGGGTAATGTCATATTATAGACCTTTGGGGAAATTGCGAACGTGTGACCACCGCCAACCCAGATTGGAGAACGTGTGGATCCGGCACGTGCTGTCCCGCGACCCTTCTGGTTCCAGGGCTTCCTCCCACCACCACGAACCTCTGCACGACTTTTTGTCTTCACAGATCCCTGGCGTAAATTATTCAACTCTGCTTTTACAGCGAGATATACAACGTGTTCGTTTGGCTCAATACCAAATACTGAATCGTCTAAATCAACCGTTTTCTTGGTTGCTTTACCATCGGGTGAATGCATCTTTAATTTCATAATCAGCCCCGATTCAACAATTCTACGAAACCATTATTGGGTCCTGGTACAGCGCCCTTGACCATAACAATATGATTTTCAACATCTACTGCTACGACTTCCAAGTTGCGGACACTCGATCGCTTTCCACCGAGTCGACCCGGCATTTTCGTTCCTGGCCAAACTCGACTGGGGTCAGAGCTGGCGCCAATCGATCCACCGGCTCGCAATTGATCAGATTTTCCATGTGATGCATGACCACCATGGAAATTGTGGCGTTTCATAACACCGGCAAACCCGCGTCCTTTACTGGTACCTGAAACTGTAACCAGATCGCCCACTTCAAACAAGTCCACATCAATCGCATCGCCTTCTTTTTTATCGCCGACTTCCAAATCACGGAACTCATGCACAAAATATTTAGGAGTTGCACCTGCCTTTTTGAAGTGCCCAAGCTGAGGTTGAGTAGTGCGTGACTCTTTTTTATCTTTGAAACCAAGCTGGACTGATGAATACCCGTCCCGCTTTTCTGTTTTAATTTGAGTTATAACACAAGGTCCGCCCTGAATAACGGTAACAGGTACTACCTCTCCGTCATTACGCCAGAATTGTGTCATCCCTAATTTCTGTCCAATTAAACCTCTTATGTTACACCTTAATCTCAATGTC
>JABMPR010000193.1 GCA_013202895.1 bacterium
GATCTGGAAACAATCTCTTTTACTCCTTCTCAGACTGAAGCAACCTTTGGAAAATAAATTGATAATATTTGAAAAGTGTTACCTATGTTAAGAGACCAATATGTTACCCATGTCCTGATCGCACCGAGCTACTATACGAACTGCATCCCCTGCTCTGCGAACACTGCCCTCGAGAATATTTGCGGCTCCCACTTCATGAGCGATCTCTTCGATGCTTTTTTCAGTGTCTTTGTATTTGATCATGGTGGTTCGGGAGATAATCCGTAAATCACGGATCTTGGATAGTTGAGTTAGAATATCATCATGGATACCATCTGCGAAATAAGCATCCTCATCTGAAGATGAAAAATTTGTAAATGGCAGGACGGCCACCGATTTAGGGTCAAGGCTGCCAGCTGCATCGCTATAACTCAAATTATCCTGGGATTTGTCTTCAACAAATCTTGGGTAGGCCAGAAGTCCTACAATAACAAAGAGTAAGACAACTATAAGGCCGTTACTTGTCATTGGCTTCTGGTCTGCCGTTTGCTTCTCTCCCGATTTGGGAGAACGCCGAACCCCGTCTTCCGAAAATTGCAGATGCCATGATAATATAGTGGCAATGGGGAACCCGATCATCAATACGCCCAGAACAATCACTACAATAATTTCTGGCAATCCCAACATGGGAATGACGATATCAGCTGCTTCAAGGATGGCGAAACCAACCCCCAGATACACGGCGGCTACTCGAAAAACCCTTCTGTTTCTAAGTTCCTGGAATAAACCTTTAAGACCGCTTTGTTGTTCGCTCATCCTCTTCCCCGTTCAGTTACAAAAGAATCGTTGAATATGTTAAACTTAGGCGCTCAATGCAACCCTTTTGAGATAATATTTATCATCTTTAGATAGCAGTCGATGGTCAGCGTTCGAATAAGAGATGCTAATTTCAGGAATAGGTGAGCTTTTTGAATTTTAGCTTCTGAATCTTAATTATCAGCCCAGGGGCATTAAGTCAAAACCAATCCATATTGATAAAAGAGGTGTCTTAAATATTTATTGGCTTATTTTCAGAGGAATCCGAATAATGATGACAAGGTATCATACCACTAGCAAACTGAAGCCGGTTGGTTGCGACATATAATGTGTCATCAAAACATTTTTAGAAACGGAGAATACTATGATTATTGACATCATCCTGCCACTATCCCTGGTGTTTATCATGTATAGTTTAGGACTTTCGCTGACAACAGAAGATTTTAAAAATGTGGCTCGACAACCAAAGGTCTTTACCGTTGGGATTATCAACCAAATGCTTTTCCTCCCCCTGGTTGCATTCGGCATCATTCTCCTGTTCGGAATTTCAAAGGAAATGGCTGTTGGTCTAATGATTCTGTCCTGTTGCCCCGGCGGTGTCACCTCAAATATAATTACTAAAATGGCTAAAGGAGATACGGCTCTATCAATCTCTTACACCGCAGTAATAAGTGTCCTTACTGTAATCACCCTGCCTGTCATCACTGGTTTTTCTATCCATTATTTCATGGGATCTGAAGCACCACCCATCAATGTACTGACACTGGGTATTACCATGTTTGCAATTACAGCCATCCCCGTAGCATTGGGACTCTTAACCCATCACAAAGCTGAACATTTTACAAGCAATTTTGAGCCTAAAGCCAGCAAAATTTCCGGTGTTCTTTTTGTTTTGATTGTAATCGGGGCACTTGCCAGTGAATGGGACGCATTTATCACCAATGTCACCATCCTGGGGCCCAGTATTGTAACATTGATAATTCTAATGCTGCTAATCGGCTATGGAAGCGCCCACCTGTTCAAAATGAGCGAACCACAGGCTGTTTCCGTGGCAATCGCCACCGGGATTCAGAACGCCACCGTTGGTATCACGGTCGGAAATCTGATACTCTCCGGCGGTGAAGGTTTATCTGTCCTGAGTCTACCATCAGGCGTATATGGTATTTTGATGTATCTGGTATGTTTACCAATTGTCTTTGTATATGTGAAATGGATCCGAGTCAAATTTAGTACCTGATAAGAGCTTCAAATAGGGTGTACGAGTTCTGGGATTATGGTTTTTTCCAATTGACTTTTTAGCGGTGTTTTTGCTCCAAATTGAATTTTGTGCATCCTTGATTAATTCAAAATAAAAACCGTTAAATTCTTTCTGAGGAATCAATTTCATTGACATTAGATGAATTATTAATATCTTAATGAAAATGTTAATGATGGGAGTTCTGGGACCGGGTTGTTACAACCGGTAAAATTACGGACATAGCGTCCAAGCCAGACAACTTGTTTATCAATTAAATCAAGGAGAAAGAACATGGATGACATTCTAAAAAAAGTCAAAGAAACAATCAGTGGTCTTGTTGGGATCGTAGTAGCTTTTCTTGTGCTTATTGTTTTTGCGAATATGGTATTTGAAACGGGGATGGATCCCATTGGAGGGATTATCGCCTTTCTGGGAAATTTCTTAAATAATGGATTTACCGGATTGTTAGCCCTCGTGGTTTTCGTCTGGTTTCTTCAAGATTAATCGGATGCCATTTAATTGCCATTTAAATCCTTTTATTTAACCAGGATTCTAAATCTCTCTAATTGGAGGCATTAATGAAAGATGCGCTGAAAACAGTATCCGACTGGCTAGCTAAAATCACAGATCTACTTGTCTCTTTAATCGCATTGGGAGTTGTCATCGGCATATTGTTTGATGATAAATTCGGTGTGATTGAGGGCATTGGAAATCTGATGGTAAAGTTCGGAGATAATGGTCTTGCCGGACTAGTGGCCTTATTCTTGATTGTTACATGGTATCAAAAAAAGTAAAGCTATATAATCAGTCTTGAAAAAAACGTCCTGGTTTTTACCAGGACGTTTTTTTTATTAAATGATTATTGCTTTTCCCTCCTCACCCTTCCTTATCATTTTTAGCTCGTTTCTATAAAATATTTTTTCCATCAATAAGTTTTTATTATTCATATCATTCAGATATGAAAGTATATCATAAAATGGAAGTTGAGCCTGGAATTCTATTATTTATTATTTATGCTAACACATTAATTAACATGTATATAGATAACATGGTAGCCTGATGGCGTAGTTTGTGAAATCTAGCTTGTGATGATCGGTAAAATCAACCCCTCTAAGGAGATCACCATGACAATACCCAAACTAGCCATCACCGGCTTGACTATTTTGTTGTTAACCTGCACTTTATCTGCAGCCCCCTTTTATATCACGGAAAACAGTATACCAACACCGAAGGGTGGTATCCATGTGCTCAGTCAGAAGGCTGAATATCCAATTCTTGCTCAGCAGAACCGGATTGAAAGCGACGTCGTGTTAGTTTTTCGGATAGAGGCTGACGGTCGTGTATCAAACTTGAGGATTGTACATAGTGGAGGCAAGTCTTTCGACGAATCCGCCACTAAGGCTGTACTGGGCATATCCTGGATTCCTGCCAGGCAAAATGGCGAAGCAGTCGCTGTGACTTTTGAGCAACCCTTTGAGTATCGCTTCTGATAGATAGGAACAATAAGCATAATATCAGTTTATTCGGCAATCTGGATACGGGTCGATTTCAGGGAAAGTAACCTTTATAGTCATGTTATATATCATCAATGGGTAGTGTGGCTGCTAGTTTCCCATATATAAATCTTCTCGTTTTTTAAGTCCACTGCTGTCTTATGTTGACTTAAAAACTCAAAACCTAATAAACCATCAATATTAACCCCTGATCCAAAATTTAAATCTGCAAATACAAATTGATGGTTCTCATAGTTTAGATCACCAAATTGAAAAGCATCTAATTGAACTTTTTTCCTCATACTCCTTCGCAAATCAGCACCTGTGAGTTCAAATTTTCCAACAATAGTATATTGAGGAATTAGTAGATTCTCCCATTTCAAGGATAACATTGCCTCTTCGGCACCACTATCCAGTCCCACTCGTAGTGCTCGACCACCAATTTCTATTTCCAGGACAGGTATATGACCTATCATTTCAATATCGAAGATTTTATCCGCAGATTCTGGGGAAAATGTATTTGATTCATTTGAATAAAGGGTCAGCTGCAATTGATCATAATCAAAAACTACTACATAGTCCTCGAGAAACTCCGCTCCTATCAAACCTTTTATCTCGATTCCCACATTTTTTTCCAAGTGGCTCAAATCATAGATCAAGGTCCTCATGGAATTCAATTCAGTTTCCTGCCATTTGAAATTCGAAGCTGTCACAACCCGCACGGATTCTATTGATCCACCCACGCCTCCCATTGGATGGTTCAAGGGCTTTGAATTATCCATAAGTTCAGGGAAATATTTTGAATTGAGTGTATTTCCAGCTGCACCTGAATCCACAATATATGTCCCCCATACGCCTTCGATCTCGGCCTTAACTGTTATGAGACCTCCCGCTAATTCAAAAGGTACTACCATTTTGGCTGGTATAATGCCTGCGACAGCTGGTTTTTCGGGGGATTTGCTACCTGGTGACGACCCATGACCAGCTATTTGAATATCAATAATTGGGGCTTTCTGTATTTTGAAGTCTAGCGATAAAAGCAATTCCTTTAATGCGATTTCATCACTTGAAACAAACTCGGCAGCAACAATATAACCCGTATCGGATTTGATCACGTTCCTGATTTTTATGGAAGCAGTCTTTTTGGGATATTGGCTTACAACCTGACTCATAATCATGCGTCCCATCTCACCATCGTAGCCATTAAATGAAAAGTTATCCGCCATGAGCGGTTCAATTTTAGTGAAATCATTTTGATTGAGGGCGATTTGAAGCTTTTCCAGCGTTGATTGAATGCTGTTTCCTTCAAGCGTGTATTCATCTCTGCAGGTTATAGTGCACAATGACAGGATCATGAGTAGTACATAAAGCATTGATTTCATTTTAGAATCTCCTTTTGAATTATTGTTTCAGTCACAGTATATCCAAAACGAATCGATATATCGACCTAGCCTACAGGTTGCGACCACAAATTCAGAAATTGATGAGAGTCAGGATTTATTAAGGTGTTGCTTGAATTGAGTAGGTGTTTGACCAGTATTATATTTGAATATTTGATTGAATGCTGACTTTGATCCAAATCCACAATCGTAAGCAATTGAAAGAAGTGAGAAGACTTCATTTTTAGGATCTTGTAACTTCCGTTTAACTTCATCAACTCGATAAGCGTTGACGAAGTCAAAAAAGTTTTGCTGGCATAATTCATTGATTACTTGAGATAAATGATTTACAGACACTGTTAAAGCATCCGCAAGCTCAGGTAAAGTTAACTGATCATCCATGTACGGTTTGTTAGCCTCCATGTATGCTCGCAAGCTTTTTAAAACTGCACTAGCCTCATTATCCTTCAAGCTTGACTTTTTATATTTTTGTGAATCTGCAGGATTCGAAGTTTTAACTAATTTCACCTCAATCAGTTTGTTTACTTCTGAGAGGTCAGCTTGATTCGTATAAAGCAGCATATTTGAGAATATTGCGGTTTGTTTTAACCCAAAGTATCCAATGGCGTAAACAAACACGGTTAGCGCCACAAATATTAAATGCCTCACGTCATGGCTCTGCCCAGACCCTTGAATCTTCACGGTAAGAAATACAATAATCACAATTAGCCATACCAATCCCATTCCATAGATCAGATAGCGCAACCAATCCAGGTTAATTTTTTCAATGCTTGAGAAGGTGCTGAGAATGTTTAATCGAAAAGCTCTTAGAAGTATAAATGACCACCCAGCATAGAAAGGTACTGATCCAAGTAGAAGAATATTAAAAAAAGCGGGTTGTTCAAATATATGAATCGTAATCTGGAGGCCATCGGGGTTGGAGCTAAAACTATTTAAAACAAAATATAGGTAGCCAACATGAAGTATATATGGAATGAAGTGGTAGATATAGCTTGATCTAATCCTAGCTCCATGATCAGTCAACGTTTTCACATACAGGAATAAAAAAGGTCCCTGCAAAAAAGGGAATCCTGCGTTCAGATTGAGGAGACTTGGACTTAATACTCCCAGCTTGGCATCAGCAAAATAAATTGCTACGTGCACAGCGATCAATGTTAACCAAACACCCAAGATCATATCGGAGAGTTGTTTATTCTTTTTTGCAAACACAAGAATAGCTAGAAAAAGTGCCTGGATGGAAGCAAGAAGCAGAATAGTTGTCATGGCTTATTTCATTATATGGTTGAATTCATTTCTTTAAAGTAATTTTTACCGATGGGGATTCAACTTCTGAATCGAAGAGTTGATCCATGTATCCAAGCCCACCCCAGATTATAATCTGAAGCAGAATTAACTTTGTGTTTATTTAGGGTAAAGCTGGATTAAGAATTTTGGTTGGATCAAGATAAAAGTTTCAAGCGTATAGTAAATAGTCTTAGCCAGAATCTTCAGCACTATTGTGAGTCGCTTGCTTCACAACTGCCAAAAATTCCTGCACATCAAACGGTTTTCCAAAAGTGTATTTTACACCAAGGGCGGCGGCAGTTTTTAGATAATCATTTGCCGCCCCTGACATGGCGATCACTTCAGTCCTCGGGTAATTAGCAAGTATTTCCTTGCAAACCTCAAATCCATCCTTTAATGGTATGATGATATCTGTGATTACGAGATCGAAATGCTGCTTCCTAACAAGTTCCATTCCTTCTTCGCCATCTTGGGCAAATTGAGTTTCATAGCCCTGATCTTCAAGTAGAGCGACCATAAATCCGCGGAAGGATTCTTCGTCATCTATAACTAGAATTTTTGCCATACGCTCCTCGTAATTGGAAAACCGAACTCAATTGGGTCTATATATTATAAACTATTTAACGGTTAGAAGCAATTTCTATGACATTATCCGCTAAGCATAGATTAGTTCATTGCAGATGCTGGCCTCATTATCTTAATATTATTTAAGACAGCAAGCATTCAATTGTAGGATGAATACGATTAGACTATTTCAGACGGCAAGGATTGAATATTACGATGTTGACATCAAAGATCAGGAACGTTACTCATGCAAAATCCGACCAGTTAATTGGGTTTGCATTAGCCCGGATTTAGAGATTTGGATCAGGATTCCTTGGAACTCAAAAGCTCACCAGGATATCGAAAGTTAATCTGGGTATCTTCCATTTGTTGGAAACACGTATTATATAGGTTTTAATCCAGGGCTAGAGGGTTTTTGTTTGTCACTTCTTTAACAACTGCCATAAACTCGTGCACATCAAATGGTTTTCCAAAAGTGTACTTTACGCCCAGGGCAGAGACACTTTTAAGATAATCATTTGCCGCTCCTGACATGGCAATCAATTCAGTCCCGGGGAAATTAGTTAGCATTTCCTGACAAACCTCAAATCCTTCTTTTATAGGCATGATGATGTCAGTTATTACAAGATCAAAGTGCTGCTTTTGAATCAGGTCTATTCCTTTCTCGCCATCTATGGCTATTTCAATTTCATAGCCCTGACCCTCAAGTAATGCGACCATAAATCCACGGAATGACTCTTCGTCCTCTATGATTAATATTTTAGGCATAATATCTGCTCCTAATAGGTAAGCAATTTTGATTTGTCCCTGGTTTTTCCATACAAAATGGACTAATCCAAATTGTCTGCTCGTGGTCTTAATAATCAAATATTAAGCCATCCTTTCAAGACGCATGCTAACATATTGATATTATAGGTATATATGACACATTATGAATTTCAAATAGATGGATTTGTATACATTAGCGTCATATAAATATTATAGAATTTCCAATCGTAGCATTTTTTTCTTACATGGGGATGACCAGGAGATGACGGGCAATGAGGTATTGATTGTCAACACGCAAACTCATATGGGAATACAAAATCTGATATTAACTTCATATTACTTCAATTTCAAAGAAATATTAATTTATTCTTTTTGTCAGACTATATGCAAGACTATATTTGTCAAGTTTAGATTACCATTTGGATTATCAATCACTTAAATACAAAAGGAATTAGAATGGCTATAAGAATTTCAACTGCAAAATGGTATGGGACACTTAAAGCGGGAAACGGCATAATGAAATTTTCCGATTATGAGGGTCCATTCACATTTTTATCGCGTTTTGAAGAGGGAAAAGGGACCAACCCTGAAGAGTTGGCTGGTGCAGCCATTGCAGGTTGCTACTCCATGTTTTTGTCGGCCTTGCTAAGCGGTGATAAATACGACCCAACGGCTATAGAAACAGCTGCTGCCGTCCACCTGGGTACCGTAGATGGGGGTCCAAAAATTACCCACATAGATCTAAATTGCAGCGCAACTGTTCCTGATATATCTGAGGCTGCCTTTTTGGATTATACGGAAAAAGCAAAACAAAATTGTCCAATTTCCAAGCTATTCGCAGGGACGAAGATCAATTTGACCGCTGCTTTAAATTAATAAGGAGAATCTAGTTTTCGCGAATCGAATCCACTTTTTCGGGTCTTGTATCCCATCTCCTGCGATCTGAGGCTTCCATGCGACTGATTTTATGATCAATATTGCGAATTCGTTCAGATAATTTTTGTAAAATCCGAAATGCAATAGATGGATCATCCTGTATACGGCTCAACAAAGTTTTTTGGTCAATAGTCAATATGCGTGATTGTCCCTTCGACCGAACTGTGCTGGATCGCACGCCTTTTTCAAATATTGCCATTTCACCAAAGAAGTCACCTTCTGTTAAATCAGCCAGATGAATATCCTGGTCATGCTTAACATTGATAACTTCAACCACACCTGACTGAATGACATAAAGCGTGTCGCCTTCAGCGCCCTGTTCAACAATAACCTCAGCGTGGTCGTAAAGTTTGCCCAGCGATTTTGATTGTTTTTTATAGTCTTGTTCAAGCTGCGCCACTTTTATTGGTAATATGCCCAGGAATGACTTCCAAAGTAGGCCACCCCAGAATGGCGGTTTGAGGGTTCTCATCAAAATTGACTTATAGGGAGCGCTTCCGGTGAAGGTATCCCAAAGTACAGTACTCAAGTATCGCTTGTGGCCGTCTTTAAGCTGCTCAGTATTGATCATACGTAGCAGACCGCGCTTTATCGATTTACGTTTTTGTATGAAGTGCGTGACACCAAAGACAAATTTACCAATTAAGTTATCAAAATTCAGAGACTTGCAAGCTGGCCAGAAATGAGACTGAAAGTCCTTTTCTGATATCCCATATAGCATTGCTGTGGTCGCAGCAGCTTTTGCAGTAATGAAGGCAGCACCAATTCCATTTTTATATAATTTTGAAATTGAGCTGTCGCCGATGAGCACGACCCTATCTGAAAATGGCCTCTCAGCACCAACAACATTGATCATTGGAAAACATCTACAAGAATTGGTTTCTAATAAATTCATATCCGGCGGAAAACAATTTTTAACAACCGGCGAATTCAAAAATGAGGTCACTAGATCATTATCAATTTCACTGCCCAACATTGCCAGGGTTACGTAATTCCCTTTTGGTATAATTGCAGCGAATTGCAATTTGGGAATATTTATCAGAAAAACGTGCATGGAAGATCCAAAAAACTTGTCTACCATATCTTTACCCATTTCGAATTCCGTGATAAAAGTCTTTGCCGGTTCTGCTGGTTTAAACCCAAAGTCAAGTTTATCAAACATTTTTATTGAGCGTGGATTCAACCCCACGGCGCCAACAACTAAATCATAAATCTGAGGACCCTGAGTCGTCGAAGTAATTATGGGCCGGCTATTCTCATATTCAATTTTTCGAACTCTATCATTTATAAAGTGAGCACCCTGTTCAATTGCTAGTTTTAACAGGAATCCATCAAAACTGTCTTTTGAAAAATCGATCGATTTTAATGGACCGGCACCACGATACATGGCAGCTATTCTTTTTTCTACAAGAGGTGTGTCGATTAGCGAACTACCTACATCCGTGTGCATCACATAGGAATCAATTCCGTTCTGAATAACGTTTGAGGGTATATTTATGCCTTCAGATGCAAGGATTTGTACCAAGGACTCAGAAACGATCCCACCACAGTGGTTACACCCAATGGGACCCTGCTTGGTAAAATCCTGGGGCTCATAGATATGAAGCTCGATTTGTGTCTTTGCTCTTTTTGCCAGATCCAGCAAAAAGTAACTGAAAAAGCTCCCGGCTGGTCCGCCTCCAACAACTGCGACTCGTGATCCCTTTGAAAGTTTTAAATCATGACCATCCGAATTAACTGAAACCAATGCCAAAATAAACCTCCCAATTGATTAGTCGTTGAGCCAGTTACCCCCGTCCCCCAAAAATCAAAATTTGAGTCTACTCGTATTCGATTATTCCAGAAAATCTCTCCATTGATCAGATTCCAATATTTCCTTCATCAGGGTATTGCGATCAATAAAGAATTTGGTCATATATTTTTCCAGGATCAATTTATCAAATATTTTGCCGAGAAAAGCTAGTGGAGAATCATAATCAAAGACATCGTGCATGATGGTTTTGCCATTTTTCCGCTCGAAAATATGATCGTGATCAAAGCGCTTGAAGGCCCCTTTTTCCATGGTATCGCGAAATCGATAGGGTCGTTCAAAAACGGATATCCTGGCAGTCAAGTGCTGAGAAATACCAAAATGACGAGCACGCCAGGTGACAGTTTCCCCCAACTCAATTAAACCTTCCTTAACTCCATCGACAGCTTTTTCTTCATGGTTAAATTGACTATGAGCATGAAAATCGATTGAACGAGACAAATCAAAAGCTCTTTCAATTGGTGCATCAATTTCAAAACTAGTTTTTATTACTGGCATAGGTCCGGTTCCAGATCATATCTCCCTTATCCCGGGAGCAGTCGTGCTTCAATTCAGTTACAAAATGCGGATTAAATCTAAGATAGAAATTGGGGTGTCCAAATTATTATGCTAAGCCCTTCAATTTGGTTGGCAACTCGACCATGCAGTTCAATGGACTGACAGGGTCTACCAGGATATAAAGCTAATGTATCCTGAGAAGACAGTAGTCCCGGGTGAAACAGGCTGGGCTACAGATTATAATCCAGAAAAAACGGGTCCCACTTAACAGAACCCCTGATCATGGCTGAAGTCAGTGCAGCAGCTCAGGAAAAGTTTTTAATCGATCTCAATAGATGGATCGATGAGAAGCAGATCACCACCTTCATTTTTGCGGCTTCCGATGAGCAATGGAAGTGCAGAGGAGAATCATCTGGACCATTGGAGGTAGAAAAGCATTGGGTTGTATTCAATAAAGATCGCAGCCCTAAAGATTCGCTTAGAAATTACTTAAATAATATCTCTGGTAGTACTAAATGATAATAAATGCTGGTTCATGCTAGAGCTTCCAATATGGTTGTCTTGTCCTGAAATAGGTTGACTATTATTTGGGCGAGATAATAAGCATAAAAGCCTCAAGTAATCACCAGATTATTTGAGGCTTTTTCATTTCGCCATGTTTTTATTTTGACCTTATCCTGAGCATGCATTTGTACGGGTGTGAGCATTTCACAGCTCAAATGCGGTCTCATGTGATTATAGATATTAATTGATTGTCTTGTCTGGTCCCTGATATCTTGCATTTCACCAGGTAAGTCACCTAAATCGAATTCATCTTTAAGGATTCCATTCAATCTTTCAGCAACAGCATTCTCATAAGGATCTCCATTTTCGGTCATGCTGATCTGGATATGATTCCCCTTTAAGATATCTGTATATAGCTTGCTGCAGTACTGTAAGCCTCGATCTGAGTGATGGATCAGAGTCCTCTCTGGATATTTCCGTCTATTGATAGCCATATCAAGTGCTTTTAAAGTAGAGTTGGCTTCCAAGTTGGGGCACAGTTCGTAACCCATGATCTGTTTCGAATACGCATCTGTGATTAGATGTAGGTAATTATGACCATTATCACCAGACACATACGTGATGTCAGCCACCCATATCTGTTCAGGCCTTGAAGGAATAACCTCCTTGATCAAGTTAGGATACTTTCGCATCCAGTGTTGGGAGTTGGTTGTCTTGGTGTATTTCCTGCGTTTTTTGATGAGTAAGCCCTCACGACCCAAGAGCTCAAACAACTTATCACGACCATACTTGATGCTGTGAACCTGTAACAGTGGCTTGGTAAGATAATACAGCTTACGACCACCTAGACGAGGCATTTGCCTTCGGATTTGCAATATATGATCCAGGATGAGACGTTCTTTAAGCGCGGTATCTTCTAGTGTCTTACGTTGTTTAAAGTAGGCTTGCTTGGTATAGCCAAACAGTTGACAGAACATGTTTACTTTTCGCGAGTAGATCTTTGCAAGTGCTTCAACTGCCTGGCTACGTCTTTTTTTGAGATGCTGACTCCATCTTCCCGCTCTGCAATCTCAATCAGCTTCTCATAGGCAATCACTTTCAAACGCTCTAATTCGAGCTCTTTTTCCAGGTCCTTGATACGCTGCTTCTGGGGATCTTTCATAGGTCTTCCGATACGGATTCCTTTTTGTGGATATGTAAGCTTACCATACTTACGGCACCAATTTAACAACCGGGAGTGACCTTGAATACCATACTTTAACTGGATTTGCTTCTTGTTGAGGGTGCTACCCTCATATTCCCGCACAACCATACGTTTAAAGTTCTCACTATATAATTTTGCGGGGACTAACTGAAATAGCGGTGATCCTTGTCCTGCCATGTTGACCTCCTGGTTTGGTCAACTCTTTTCAGGACGACACAATCATAAAAAAAGCCCCTCAATGAAGGGCTTTTTTGTATAAGTCGCTGAATTGATCAGGAGGCTAATGCATTTACCTTGCAGTAAATTCGAAGGGAAGTTCGAATACTGTAGATACATTCCGATCGTTTTGAGAAGCTGGTATCCATTCGGTATTCATAACTGCAGATATGGCTGATTCATCAAAAATGCTTCCACCACTTCTAACAACCTGCATGTCAGAGACCGATCCATTTTCATTTACACGAAAGCTAAGTAATACGCTGCTTTCAATATTTTGTGCCATAGCCCATAATGGGTATTGAGTCTGCTGTTGGACAGCTTTAATTCCACCTACTGGGCTGGGTAATGTTGCAGAATTATTTAACATAGGTTTTGCATTCAGGCTCATAGCTGCAATTAATGTGATCAGGCTAATCTTGGTTAAACTTGCTTTTGTCATGATGTTCTCCACTTCTATTTTTAGTTTTTCTTTTGTCAAAATTCCGTTCATCCCAATACCTATCACAAGCTGTGTGCCAACGCTTAAAGGAAAGCATGTAAAGTTATATATAATAATTAGATAGAGCAGAAATAATCTGAGAGTATGGTATTTATCATCAACAATAAATTACCATGCGGATATAATTACATATCATAATGATATGGTCAAATTCACATTTTAGATTCCGGTGAAATCAAGTGCAGGACTACGGGAAGTTAATCCTCGATATACTTTAATTTATCAGCTTGATAATTCGATTGCGGCTATACGAGTGAGCTTCCAAATTTATTGAGCATGAGTTACCTCTCTTCGCTATTAAGATAGCGTTCTATGGGGATTATTACTTGAGCTCTTAAGTGTTCACGATCCAAAACAACTTCTTCAATTTTGCTAAGATATCCTGCAGAGCCTGGTGCAAGATTCTCTGCTGACTGCATGAATTCGCGTGTCCGGATAATGCGCTCTGAAGAACTGCCATCTGCCGCATAACCCAGAAGGGTAGTCGCGTTGTGCTCAGGCATTCTCGATGCAAGCATTGAATAGTTATCCAGGATCCAATTTAACACTTTATCTTTCCCAGCCTCAGTAGCTCGGATTCCATCTGGAATGATCATAAGTTCATTGGTTCTTAAAGGTCCATTTATAGCGTAGTCCAAGGCTCGCTTCTGGAGCATATCATCCCTAAACCGTCCTAATGCATTCAGAAAGAATTGACGTTCATTGGAAGAACCCGCCTTTTCAAATTCAGATTGATAGTCATCAAAAAGCATAGCATCCCCGTTACGTGCAGAAATTGCCAGCATTGTCTTTGCTAGATCATAATGAATCGATTTGGGGTTACTTACATATTCCAGCGCTAGGGAATCTGCATAATCTTTAATTTGTTCATCCTGGCCCTTACCAGCTAGCCAGCCGATTAGCCTACTACGCAAAACCGGGATAGCATCCCCTTCATTTTTTTGGGTTTCAAGGCCTATATTTTGGAGGGTTGACTTCAAACTGGTTTGGATATATGCAGCAAATAGTGCTGCATGAGAGTCTGAAAGAACATGTTCACTAATGTAATTCAAATTATTCAGAACACTTTCAACCACATCCGACTCTGGATCTGTTGCGAAGGAGCTCAACAAAGCCAGATATCGATCACCTTCCAGGTAACCCATCTTTAACAGTGCTTCAGCATTGCCAAGAAAAGAAATGCGCTCCACAACGTTTAAATAATGAGTCGGATCAGAACTGAATATCTCAAACATATAATCAGGGATGATCCACCGATAATAACCCCTGGCATTGGTGTTGGGCAAAACCCACTCAACTTCCTCATCAAA
Source organism: bacterium (assembly GCA_013202895.1). GTDB lineage: Bacteria > Fidelibacterota > UBA8477 > UBA8477 > JABMPR01 > JABMPR01. The sequence goes on from JABMPR010000193.1 coordinate 14,522, forward strand.
TGGAATTACAACTTGCGTATCATCCAAAAGAACGGTGCTGGATTGAGTCCCTTTTCGGGTTCGGTATTTAAAATCAACTGGAAGCGTCCACACTTGAGAATCAGCTCTAACCCCAGCGTTGACATAGCGCTCCTGAGTGATATGCATTTTATTTTCATCGAGAAGCTCAAACCTGAGCAGTGGTAAACTTGACTGGGTAACAAAACTCGACAGTACGGCATTTACATCATTTCCGCTGACCTGGGATAGCTTTGCCCACAGATCAGCTGCTTCAGCATTCCCCCAGGCATTTGCCTGCAGGTAGGAAAATACACCGCTATGAAAATTTTGAGGTCCCACCCAGTGTTCAACCATGTTAAGGATTTGAGTCCCCTTTCCATATGCCAAGCCTAAGTCCTCAAAGATTTGTGATGAAACCGTGACTCGCTTTTGAATCGGTTTGGTTGTGACACGCGCATCTCTATCCATTAAGTATTGTAAACTACGCATTGCATTCAATTCACTGTTGTACTCAGGGTAGAGCGTCGTGACGATCTTATGATCCATCCAATCAGCAAAAGATTCATTTAGCCAGAGATCATCCCACCATTGCATGGTTACATAGTCCCCAAACCATTGATGGGCAATCTCATGGGCAACTACCGCCGCCAGTCGACGTTTTTGGGCCTGCGAAGTTCGTCCTTCCTCTAACAGTACAATCCTATCGCTATAGGTAATTACACCTGCATTTTCCATAGCACCTGGCCAGAATTCCGGGACTGCAATGAAATCCATTTTTTCGTAAGGATAAGGAATCTTAAAATAATCTTCTAACGCTTGCATGATAGGTGCAGCAATTTTGGATGCCATCCCTGTAAGATGACTTTTTCCCTGAACGCAGTAGATATATCCTGGCACAGAAAGGTCCTCCAGGGGAACCCGCTCAAAGGGACCAACTGCGATAGCGATTAGATAGCTTGGTAGAGGCTTGGTTTGTCTGAACACAATCCGTTGACCCATGTCCACTGATGTCTGAGATTCTACTGGCGTGTTCGAAACTGCAAACTGATTTTCGGGGATGATGAGGGTCAATTGCCAGGGGATTTTATATTGAGGTTCATCCCAACAGGGGAAGGCCCGCCTGGCATCAACAGCCTCTAGCTGTGTAAATAAATAATATAATTCTTCGTATTCAACCTGATACAGCCCAACAGTCTGACGATTGTATTCCTTTTGAAATGTGATTTCCAATTTATAATCACCAGCTTTCAGCTGGGAATCAGTCGTGGCAAGCCATAGTTGATCAGGTCCAGATGCGGTGTTTAGGGCAAATGTTTCTGAACCAAGTGCAAGCGAAATAGAGGTCAGTTCCATTTCCTGGGCATGAAATCTGAAGGAGCTTGTGGGTGAATCAAGACGAAGATCAATTGTTACTTTGCCGGAGTA
>JABMPR010000194.1 GCA_013202895.1 bacterium
CGACCATGAGTGCCAAGAAAGATCCACTGGTCAATATTGGTGGATTTATGGCAACAAATGCCGAAAAGGTTAACCAACAAGCCCAGAATATGGTTGTGATTTATGAAGGCTTGCATACTTACGGTGGAATGGCAGGACGCGATATGGAGGCACTGGCCATTGGTATTTCAGAATCAGTCCAGGACGACCATATGCGAGCCCGCGTTGGACAGACAGATTATCTGGGACGCAAACTGCTTGATTTTGGTGTCCCCATCGTAAAACCAATCGGAAGTCATGGCGTATTTCTGGATGCCAAGAAATTTTTAGCACACCTGAGTCAGGATGTATTTCCCGCACAAACCCTGGCTTCAGAAATATATATCGAAAGTGGCGTGAGGAGTATGGAACGGGGTATAGTTTCCGCTGGTAGAAATAAAGACACTGGTGATCACAATCGTCCAGCTCTGGAACTTGTCAGACTCACGATTCCTCGTCGAGTTTATACTCAAGCGCACATGGATGTTGTTGCAGAATCTGTTGCTGATGTATATGAAAGAAGAAATGAGATAAAAGGCATGAAGTTTACTTATGAACCAGAATATCTCCGATTCTTTCAAGCGCGATTTGCACCAATCTCTTAATTTGAAGAGAATTATAGCGGAAGATTGCTTTTAGCATAAGGATTCCTGCTAAAAGTAAGATTTCTGGGATTGAGTTTTAAAGATTTATCCAGCTTGGTCATAAAGCATTCACCAGTGCAATAGTCAGGGTTAACTGCTTGATTAATTCATTTCGAGATGTAAGATTACGCTTGACCCTATAACCGAAATATTTGTATTTACGGTATGAGATAAAGAATTGGAGTAAGATATGGCCGAAAAAACAAAGCTCTGGTATTTGCAAAACTTCAATGTACTCGAAGGAATGAGTATGGGCGTGATGAAAGAGCTGGAAAAAAATACCAGCATGCAGAATAGTGCAAAAAAAGAGATCATATATTTTCCCGAAGAAGCATCAAATACCATTTATTTTCTAAAAGTTGGCAAGATCAAGATTTATAGACTATCGGAAGATGGTAAAACAACCACGCTGCACCTTCTGGGACCTGGGGAGATTTTTGGAGAAAGTGCCATCTTGGGACAGGACACCCACGATAATATTGCTGAAGTTGTCGAAGATGCAGTGGTGTGTGCCATGGATAAGCGTGATTTTCAGGATTTGATGGAAAAAAGTCCGCAACTCACACTGAGTGTAAATAAGTTTATAGGCTTCCGTCTGCGTAAGATACAAGCCCATGTTGAGGATCTGGTTTTTAAAAATGCCAAACAGCGGATTAAAGCTTTTTTACATCGCTATGTGGAAACCTTTGGGAAAAAAATGGTGGATGGCTGGATGGTGCGCCCCTTTTTAACGCATCAGGAAATTGCTGATCTAACTGCCACTGCCAGGCAAACTGTTAATCAGGTACTCAATGAACTTGCTGAAGAAGACGTAATCAAGTTCTCTCGAAGATATTTGCATCTAAAGGGTAGCATCGACAAACTAGACTCCTAAAACTTCTTTCAACAACCTTATGTCACCCGTATGACAGTTTGACCTCAATCACCTGCTCATATTATGGCGTGAGCGAGGTAAGACATACAGGACAAATAAATGTAGAGTTGATAGTCCGACCAGAATGCGGATATTGTGAGAGAATCAATCAAGAACTATATCAGATAAATGATCAAACCCCGGAGATGTCACTCGATATAAGGAATATCGCCGACATGGAAGGTGTAAAGCGACCGATGGGAGGTATAACACCGTCAATTTGGGTTAATGGACAACTATGGTTTTTAGGTTCTTTTAATGACGAGACCTTCCGAAACCGGTTGAAGGCACTCAGAAACACGAATTCTCCGATTATCTCTAAATAACCAAATTTTTCATCCGAGTTATTGGAATTCAAATATTCCGTTAAAACTCATATCAATTCATTTTGTTTAATAATAAACTGAACTTTTATAGTGCTCGCTAAAATTCCAGGCGATAAAAATTCTACCGCTTTTCTTTTTAATGCTTAGATTGGTTTTTCGAAGATTATTAATGCAGAATTCTGTTATCACGGAGGTTACTGAATGCTAGGTATTATTGGTGGAACAGGCCTGTATAATGTGGACTGGATGGACGTTTTTGACACACGCAAGGTGACCACTCCTTTTGGTGAACCTTCAGCTGAACTTAGGTTTGGGCGCGTTGGGGACGTTAAACTGGTATTTCTTCCCCGTCATGGGGATTCTCACGAATATTTACCCTCTGAAGTTAATTATCGAGCAAATATATGGGCGCTAAAATCTGTTGGAGTCAGGCGCATCGTTTCGTTCTCTGCCACTGGAAGTTTACAGGAAGAGATCAAACCTGGTGAATTTGTCCTGCCTGACCAATATTTTGATTTCGTTAGAGGTAATCGAAGTAATAGCTTCTTTGGAAATGGTTTAGTGGCTCATATCTCTACAGCGGAACCTGTCTGCAAAACACTGCGCTCGCAAATTGCGAACTCTGGCAGACAATTGAATATCACTATTCACAATAATAAAACCTATGCCTGTGTTGATGGTCCCCGATTAGGAACACGGGCTGAAAGTTTTTTTCTGCGCGGTCCGGCAGGCTGTGACCTGGTTGGAATGACCAATATTCCAGAGGTCTTCCTGGCACGTGAGGCGCAGATCTGTTATGCAACAATAGCAATCCCAACTGATTATGACTGCTGGAAGGAGGATCCGGACCAACATGTCACAGTGCAGAAAGTACTAAAACGCTATGCCGAAAGTCTGGAATCAGCTCATGCTTTAATACAACACGTGGTTAAGAATCATGAGCATGGAAAAAGCTGTGAGTGCCATACAAGTCTGGAAGGCTCGTTAATGTTTGATCCACAGGCGCTTACCGGGGATTCAAAATTAATGATGGAAGTATTGCTGAAATAGTGTCCATTCAGGTCCCACATATTAATCGTGAACAGATGGTTGAAGTAGATCGTCTGATGATTGAAGACTACCATATATCACTGAAGCAAATGATGGAACATGCTGGCGAAAACCTTGCACGATTGGCAAGCATGCAATTCAGATATATCAATAAGCCCCGGATTTTAATGCTTTGTGGAAATGGAAACAATGGAGGCGGGGGATTAGTATGTGCCCGGTTTTTAATGAATTGGGGCTCTGAAATTCAGATTTTTACTGTTGGGAGAGAAGCAAGTCGCAAAGAACTTCCATCAACACATCTGTCTACGCTTCAGCGCATGGGAGCACAGGTTCAATCTTACCAGGAGACAATGTTTCTAAAGAAGCTCAATTCAAACTCAATCGTCATTGATTCCATGATCGGCTATGGGCTCAAGGGTGAACCTAACCGTGAGATACAGAGCATCATCGATGGATTAAATATGCGTGAGGATATTCCTGTAATCGCCTTGGATGCACCAAGTGGTCTGGACGTCTCAGGTTTAGAAAGCAATCGCTGTTTGCATGCCAAATCGACTTTGACATTGGCTCTTCCAAAAAGTGGCTTGCTACTTCAAGAAAATAAATCAGCTGTGGGTCAATTATTTGTTGCAGATATAGGTGTACCAGCTCAATTGTATGATGGCATGGGAATCAGAGTGGGGCACATCTTTGCGGCTTCACCTATTCTTCAGCATCAGGGAGAGATTAGCTACAAACCGGTATTTTTTAATGACTAGTAATTATTCGAATATTAGATCCAAAATCCAGATCGCTACAATGTCTGGAGATTATCCTGGATGAGACCAAGGATATAAATGTTTAAACACCAAATCTTTCTCGTGATTTTGTATATTATTTTTGGAAATCCAAACCTGGGACTTTGTGAAAGCCCGCAACCTGGTAATAAAGATCTATTGACTGCATCAACTGGTATGGGCATTGCCGTGGGTATCGAGCTTTTTGCCAAGGAGTATCTACTACCTGCAGAACCCAGATTCTCACAGCCAAATCAAATTGATGTGAAAATGAGAAAAAAACTATACTGGGGAGCAGAAAAACAGGATCTCGCAAAAGGACGGAGCGATTATCTGATTTACGCTGTTTCTCTCTCAAGCTTAGTCTGGGCACCCCTTCTGGCGGAGGACAGCAAAACGGCAGCTTTAATTAATATGGAAGTATTTGCAGTAAATAGTCTTGCGACTAATATGATTAAAATCTGTGCCGCTCGGGAACGTCCCTATCATTATTTTAATACAAGATCTTCCGGGGGAGCTGTAGATTTTGCATCGTTTGTTAGTGGACACAGTAGCGTCGCCTTTTCACAGGCAGTTGCAAATTCAATGATATTAAGCAGGAGCTTTCCAGGACTAAAGACTGAAATATGGACATCTCTGTTAGGTCTCGCTGGTTACACTGCCTACTTAAGGGTAGCCGGGGATATGCATTATTTCTCTGATATTGTGCTGGGCGCCGGTCTTGGATCCCTGATTGCGTGGACGATTACGAGACAAGAACAAAAACGATTTGATAAAGGTACTGATATACCAATAAATATTTCCATGATGTTTAAAATACCCTTGGGCTAGCATCATTTTGAGGATATTATTACGGCATCTCGGAAGAAGATAGGAGTCGAAAATTATGATGGATAAGTTACCTGGCAAAAGTAATCAACAATCTTGGGTAGCAATGGGGATAATAGCCATTGGAGCCATTTTCCTGTTGCAGAGTCTAAATATTATGAATCTTGGCCATTTTATTGGCGATTGGTGGCCTCTGGTTTTGATAGTCGCTGGATTTTCGAAACTCCAAAACGAGGATCGCCGCAACGGGTCTATTCTGTTTATTGTTGGATTGCTACTCCTGTCTGCGACTCTTAATTTTATTAATTGGGGTAGCATTTTTAAACTTTGGCCGCTTGCTATACTTTACGTCGGGGTTTCGATGCTATTAAAATCCAAAGGTAAACCTGGACTTTCCTTCTCAAATATCTCATCAGATGATGATGATTTTGTTCAGGCTTCTGCAATCTTTGGTGGTGTCGAAAAGGTGGTGCAATCTGATAATTTCAAGGGTGCCAACGTTATGGCTATATTTGGGGGTGTTGATCTGGACTTGAGAAAGGCAAAAGCCATCGAAACGGGCTGTGTGGTAAATGTTACTGCACTTTTTGGTGGAACTGACATCATGGTACCAGAAAATTGGAATGTGATAATTTCAGGTACACCGATTTTTGGAGGCATTGAAGATAAAACCAAAGGTGGTTCTGAAGACTCTATAAATGTCACCATAAATTGTACGGTCGCCTTTGGTGGCCTTGAGGTGAAGAGTTAAAATCGGATCAGGTTTAAATAGCTTTTTAAAAGACCGGTAAATCAACCGGTCTTTTTTATCTGCAGACAAGAATTATGACTAGTAAATCCCTTTGGTGCCCCTGTTTACCCGTTTATATTGGCGTGCTTTTTTAAACATCATGCCCCTGTAGCTCAGTAGGATAGAGCAACGCTTTCCTAAAGCGTAGGCCAGGTGTTCGAATCACCTCAGGGGTACGTTTTGAAACCCTGAGCTGTAGTCGTGGGGTCGTTTTTGAAAATTGAAATATTGAAGGGATCTGATGTCCAATGTTGACACCAAAAAAGAAA
>JABMPR010000195.1 GCA_013202895.1 bacterium
GAAAAGAGAGATTGCCACAGTCGTTTCACTCCTTCGAGAAGACGTGGTGGAACTCCTTTTCACCAACGAATCCCCCGAAGTGTATGCCCGCTGACATCTAAAATTATCTCCAGGGCTAAATTGAATAAGCAATTAGTGAAAAAGCTTGAATTTGAGGATAGAATGATGAATGAGCATATTGGAACCATTGGCGCTTTTAATAATGTTGACGAGCCACAGTCAAAAGTGATGATTGAAAAAGGTGATTTTGGACCCGTCATTTTGTACCAGGGCCAAGCCATCACCTTTGTGAGTTTTGGAGTATTTGTCAGTTTGGGAGCCCTTTTGGGTTTGATAAACACCTGGTTCTACCTGGGTGCATATCAAATAATACCCAATGCAATTCAGGCCAATCGATTAGCGATAGTCCTAGCTCTGGGAACACCGCTATCTGCTTACATCCTAACACGTCTTTTGGATATCAAAACCTGGCTATCTGGCGAAAAAATATTTATCGATTACATACGTACAGTGAGTTTTGGCCTCTGGGGAGGACTGGTTGGAGGTTTGCTTATATTGACCATTTTCGCGTTTGTTACCCACGCTTCACTTTTCGCCTTGCTTGATGCATTTGCCCTTGGTGTCCCGGTAGCTCAGGTCATGGGTCGTCTAGGATGTTTGAATTATGGTTGTTGCCATGGCAAGGAGTGTAGCTCTCATCACCAACCAGGCATTCGTTACCATAATAGCCAGGCGAAAGTGCTAAGATATGACCCGAATCTGAAAGGAAAGCGGTTGCACCCCACACAAATTTATTCAGTTCTGGCAAATATGGCTATTTACGGAACTATCTTGATGCTTGCCATCCTCTGGGAGACCCGACCCGTGGGAGCATTAGCGGCAGTCTATATGGGTTTGTATGGTCTGAAACGCTTTAGTGTTGAATTCATCCGAGGTGAATATCCTCGTGTATATTTCTTCGGACTTACAATCTGGCAGTGGTTTAGTCTTTCATTTGTACTTCAAGGTCTGGTAATCTTTGCTCTGGTTATTTTTAACCCGACTTTCGTGGGAGTGGCAGGTCCTGGTTTAGGAATTCAAAGCCTGCAATCAGCTCTGGGGGTACTGGTTTTAGCATCAGCCATCCTGGGATTAGCGTATGGGACTCACGGTAGAAAGATAGGGAGCTGGTAATGTCCGTAATTCCAAATCTGATTGTTGGAGCGGGACCTTATGGATTGTCCCTGGCGAATTATATGGCTGAAAATGATCAGGACTTCACGATCATTGGCAAACCTATGGAACTGTGGCGTGAACATACTTTTAGTGATGCTTCTCTTAGATCAGACATGGCCACCTCAGAAATATCCCATCCCTATCAAGCATATTCAATCCAAGCATTTAGAGCAGAAAACCAGATTACATCCACTTCTACTTCAGAGCGAATCAGTATAGCAGAGTATCGTAAATATATTGATTGGGTGCTGAGTGCAATTCCATATAGCATACAGGAAGAATATTTACACAAGCTATCAAAAGAATCAGGATACTTTGAGGCTGAATTACAGTCAGGAGAAATCCTGAAAGCCCAACGAGTAGTTATTGCTACCGGGGTCGCCCACCATCTCAAAATTCCACCAGAGTTCTTAAAATCTCGGGATGTGATTCATAGTTATTTCACACGAGAAATCGAGGCACTTCAAGGTAGAAAAGTGTTGGTTGTGGGAGCGGGACAGTCAGCAGCAGAAGCCATGGAAATTTGTAAAAAAAATGATAATCAAGTCCACTGGTATGCCCGAGAAGAACCTCGTTATTATTCAGAGCCACTGGATTTGCCCAAATGGTTCTTTGATCTGGTGGTAAAAAGTGCAGGCTTTTTTCGTAGTTTGCCACACAGTATCATCAATTCTTTTTTCTCCATCTTCTCAGCCACAACCATGACACCGGATAATCAAGCCAAGCTCGCGAACGTGAATAGATTTTCTACTCTGCCTGATTTGGCAGACTATGACCATGTCATTACAGCAACTGGTTATAATTATACACTCAAACATATGAATTTTCTGGACGATGGTCTTAGAGCTTCTCTGGAGA
>JABMPR010000196.1 GCA_013202895.1 bacterium
AAAAATGGCTTAGAATACCGAAAAAGAAACCCTTTCAACCATATTCTCACACAGCCTCTGAAGTCCGGGGTTATTGATATGGGATGACGGATGTTTAGTACCGCACAGCTAGCACTGAAGTCCGGGGTTATTGATATGAGAGGACGGATGTTTAATACCGCACAGCCAGGACTAAAGTCCGGGGTTATTGATATGGGAGGACGGATGTTTAGTACCGCACAGCTAGCTAAGAACAAAAAATCCCGGCATTTACCGGGGCTTTGATAATTTATTTTGAGTTCAACGACTAGCGGACGGTATGCTCGATTGACTTCTGCAATTTGGGATCTTTCAAGGGGATTACGGGATCAATACCCATAAGACGGAATAGCCACCAGATAAAAACACCACCCATACCAAGAACTGTAGTCAGATGCATCCATGATATATGAAAATGATGATCTCCAAAGGTTGGAGTCGCTAACCAGAAATGATCAATATAATGCATAAACAAAATGAGTATGGCTATTGATAGAATCAAAACCGGAATCCTTTTTGCCGCACGGAAAGCCAGCACAAAGAAAGGCACAATAAAGTGAAAAAACACCAGAAAAAGACTGATACTCTTCCAGCCGTGCTCCCAGCGATGTAAAAACCAGATCGTCTCTTCTGGAATGTTTCCATACCAGATTAAGAAATATTGGGCGCCACCGATATAGGCCCACCAAACGATAAAGGCGAACAGAAATTTCCCAAGATCATGGGTGTGTTCAGTCGTAATGATTTTTCCAGCACCATTGTTTCTCAACACGTTTGCCAGGATGGAAAGCATGGCCAGGCCACCCAGAAAACCACCGGAAAACACATAGACCCCAAAAATGGTTGAGTACCAATGGGGGTCAAGACTCATCAGCCAGTCAAAAGCAAAAACAGTTACTGTCAGGGCAAAGATTACAGTACCCCCGGCAGCTTTTCTGCGCATTTTCCCAAGACTCCCAGCAGCACCTGAGTCTTGAGCAAGCGAAAGCTTTCGCAGACCATGCACCAGCCAGGTCCATATCAAGAAAATCACGACACTTCGGATAATAAAAAAGTTCACATTCAGATAGGGTGCTTTCCACTGTAGAATCTCATCTTGAGCGACCACCTCTGCATGGGACCAATGAAACAGGTCATGCATCCCAAAGAAAAGAGGAATCATAAACAAGCCCATAAGCGGTAGTGTGTAAGCCAGGTTTTCTGCAACGCGACGCATAACCACACCCCAGTAAGCTCCAGTAACGTGATGCATTAAGACAAAGAACAAGCCCCCAAGGCCAATGGTGGTAAAAAAGGTGAATGCGACAAGATAGGCTTGAAAAAACTTGCTATGATCCATAAAAGCCCCGAAGATGGATAACACCAGACCAATAAAGCCAACGATGATTGCCTTTTGGGCGAAGGGGCCAGTCTCTAATAACATATATGTCTTGCTGTCAAATTTCATGGCGTGCTCAGACCCTTCTGCTGAAGAGATCTAATGTAGCTGATAATAGCCCAGCGATCATCAACCGGTATCTGTGCCTTTAATGAGGGCATATTCAACCAGCCTTCACTCATGGCGTTAAACATATGACCATCACTTAGCCCTTTAATTCTCTCATCAAAAAAATTAGCCGGAGGAATTGGATATTTATACTCCAGAATTTTACCTTTTCCGTCCCCATTTACACCATGACAGGGTACACAGTATATCCCGAAGCGTTCTTTACCACGGATTCTCATGTCGTCTGTAAAGACCATGGGAGCGTTTGGAATAAAAGCCCCGCTGGCGTCTTTCCCGCGATAATAGGCATCATCCTCTCGGAGTTCTCCCCGGGCAACAGTTCCTTCAATGGGAGTGCGCATGCTGGCACCATCTTCAAAAAATTTATTCTCTGATTGAGCTTTATATTTTTCCTGATTATCCATATTGGGATTCAGGTGAACCGGTGGTTCGCTTGAAAATTTTCCTCTACCACAGGATGCCAGAAGGGCAAATACAATAACCGGGAGCAGCAAGCGAAGGAGATTCATTTTTGTATTCATTATCAACACCCTACTCGCCAACCACAAGTTCAATATCCACCCCACCGATGCCTGTCAGGAACGCCTGGGTTTGCTTATCATCGAATTTTGGATCTTCCACTTCAATACTAACAAAAAAGGCATCATCAGTCACTCGGGCAAATTGATCGGAGTAGAATACAGGATGATGCAGCCTGGGGAGGCGGTTCAAATGAAACATGCCCAAAACAGCTCCAAATGCCCCAAACAACACAAACAGAGCAAAGGTTATTATGATAAAGGCCTGCCAGCTGAAAAAGGGCTTGCCTGATATCACCAAGGGATATTCAACTGCGGCCACCCAATACTGTAGTGTCATTCCAACAAGCGCTCCGGTCAATGTCATACCACCCACGATAAAACCCAGGGGGGATCGTTTAAGTCCCATTGCATCATCCATCCCATGAATTGGAAAGGGTGAGTGACAGTCAAATTTTTTATAGCCAGCTTCACGAACCTTTTTGGCGGCCTCAATGAGTTCGGCCGGATTAGCAAAGCGGGCGAGGACACCTAATGTATTGCTCATTTAGCGCCTCCGTCTTTATGGGAATAATGATGGGGATCGGCCTCGGGCAAAACTCCTTTAACCTCAGAAAGCGCCACCATGGGCAGAAACCTCAAGAAGAGCAGAAAGAATGTAAAGAACAGACCAAAACTCCCTACAAAGGTGATAATATCCCAAAAGGAAGGTGAGAAATAATCCCATGATGACGGCAGGTAATCACGGGATAAAGATGTCACGGTAATTACAAAACGTTCAAACCACATTCCAATATTCACAAAAATAGATGCCACAAACATGATTGGAATGCTGCGACGTACTTTCTTGAACCAAAAAATCTGGGGTGTGATCACATTGCAGGTGAACATGATCCAGTAAGCCCAGGCGTAGGGCCCTAAGGCTCGGTTGATGAATGCGAAAACCTCAAACTGATTTCCAGAATACCAGGCAATAAAAAACTCTGAAAGATAAGCGTAACCAACCATGGAGCCTGTGACCAGGATAATTTTGTTCATTCTTTCCAGGTGATTCACAGTGATAATGTCTTCCAGACCATAAATCTTACGGGCGATCAAAGCCAGGGTCATGACCATTCCAAAACCCGAAAAAACTGCACCAGCCACAAAATAGGGTGGGAAGATGGTCGTGTGCCAACCCGGGACCATGCTTGTTGCAAAGTCAGTGGCAACGACTGAGTGAACCGAAAGTACCAGAGGAGTGGCTAAACCAGCCAGCATGAGATATGCTTTTTCATAATGCTGCCATTGACGGTTTCCCCCTCGCCAACCCAGGGCAAAGAAACCCAATACTTTTTTACGCAACTTGGTGGCTCGATCACGAAGGGTTGCCAGATCTGGAATTAGACCGACATACCAAAACAGGGTGGATACGGTGAAATAGGTCCCAACGGCAAAGATATCCCATAAAAGCGGACTTCTGAAATTGGGCCAGATCAACATCTGATTAGGAATAGGAAACATATAATACGCCAACCAGATGCGCCCCACGTGAATTCCGGGAAAAACCAGAGCACAGATCACAGCGAAAATAGTCATGGCTTCAGCAAAACGGTTAATGGCGGTTCGCCACTGTTGTCTCAAAAGAAACAGAATGGCTGAAATCAATGTTCCAGCATGACCGATACCAACCCAGAACACAAAGTTCACGATAGCCCAACCCCAGCCTACAGGATTGTTTAGCCCCCAGATTCCTGTTCCCTCAAAAACCAGCCAGCCGATGGCACCCAGGAGCACCAAAAGTCCTGAAATGGCCATGGCAAAAAGCAGATACCACTGGGGAGGTGTTTTCTTTTCAACGATCCCGCTAACTTTATCAGTCAGTGTCGTAAAGGTATGACCTCCAGTTACCAGCAGCTCATCACTTGCGACTGCTTCAGCAACGCTGGGATCTCTTTCAGGATGTTTGTTTAAAATGCTCAAATTAGCGTTCCAATTAATTTCAGATGTTCAATCACAAAGTCTAGGTTTCAATAGCAGGATTACTGCCATCGATTGCGGGGTTCAGATTACGCAGCTTGGCCCCATAACTTGTTCGTGGTTGTAAATTCAGCTCCCCCAATAGGGCATAATCGCGATTCTGTGCCTTGATCCGAGATACCTCGCTCTGCGGATCATTTATATTTCCAAAAGCAATGGCATCTGTGGGACATGCCTGTTGACATGCTACAACCACATCTCCATCAACCAGATCACGGCTGTCATTCTTAGCTTCGATTTTGGCTACATTGATACGTTGCACACAAAAAGTACATTTCTCCATAACACCACGGAACCGGATGGTTACATCAGGGTTCATTGCCATCTGTACGATTTCAGGCATGTCTTTAGTAAAATTGAAAAAATTAAAGCGACGGACTTTATAGGGACAGTTGTTGGCGCAGTAACGGGTTCCTATACAGCGGTTGTAGGCCATCTCATTAAGACCATCTTCACTGTGAGTGGTAGCTGCCACAGGACAAACCCCTTCACAGGGAGCCATTTCGCAATGCTGGCAGGCTATCGGTTGAAAAACCATCTCAGGGTCTTCAACATCACCGCTGAAGTAGCGATCCAGACGAATCCAGCTCATATCCCGACCATTATTGACTTCTTCTTTGCCAATCACGGGAATATTATTTTCGCTCTGACAGGCTATGGTACAGGCGCTACAACCAGTACAGGTATTCAGATCAATAGCCATGCCCCATTGATTGCCGTCTGAGTAATCATGCTCTTTCCATAGCGACCTGAGCTCTTCTTTTTCTGCAAAAGCCATTGCAAAAGCGGGATCTTTCTGATAATCACTGAGGCTGCTTTCCCGTACAATGGTGGGCAGTCTTTCCTGAATGGCATCAGCGGCCAGCTGTTCTTCGTCCATTCCATGATGATCCTGAACACAGGCAAGGGTATGTTTCCCGGGTGCTTTGGCAACCTTGAATCCAGAGGCAATATTTATGGCAGTTGACTTCCGTATAACGTTTACATCAGAACCAACACCCCGTGAAATCCGTCCGATATCCCGACCAAAACCCAGTTCTACGGTGATCGTATTGTCTGCCAGACCAGGTAAAACCCACACGGGAAGAAAAAGGTCTGTTCCAGAGTTACTTATTTTCAGTCGGTCTTCATTTTTAACACCGAGCGCTTTAGCTGTTCCCACGCTCATCAGGGCGACATTATCCCACGTCAGCTTGGTTATTGGATCTGGAAGCTCTTGCATCCAGCCATTATTGGCATAGCGACCATCATAATTGCTAAAGGAGGCGCTGAAAATAACTTCCATTTCGGTTGTTGTTGCTGTGGGCCGATAAAAATTACTGCTGGAGACAGCTGCTTGAGTCATGCTCCGATTAAGGGCAACTTGAGACTCACGATCGAGGGCGATAAACCCATCATGAACGACACGTCGCCAGGCTTTATCAAAATTAGCATCGTTCAGAATATCTGACCAGGTCTTATGTACTTCACCATAGGCCCAGGTTTCTTCTTCAGAGAGCAGGTCTGCCAGAACATCGATAGTGCTCTTTCCGTCAAATAGCGGTGCGATCAAGGGCTGAATAATACCAGCACCCTGGTAACCTGAAACATCTCCCCAGCTTTCGAGAAAATGAGCCTGATTAATATGCCAGGTATTGTTTACACAGGTCTCATCGACATGAGAACTCAAATGAACCGAAAATCCAACTTACGCTAAACCATCAGTAAAAGCCAGGTCAGCGGGTGCCTGATAAATAGGGTTACCACCAAGCATGAAAAGCGCAGAGATTTCACCCTTGTTCATGGCGTTGGTCAACTCAACCAACGATTCCAGGTTGGAAACTTGCGCATCAGGATTGACGCTATACGATACGGTTTTCCCCGTATTCAACAGAGCATCGTTAATCAGTGCGACGAGGGCATGTACCTCAGCTGGTTGACGACGACCTCCCAGGACCAGAGACTGGCCTTTATTGGCAATCAAATCAGCAGCCAGTGCTTTTAACCATTTGGCATCAAAACTGGCGGAGACCTGTGGAGCGTTGATAGCTAATCCCTGCGCCTTTAGTTCTGCAGCAAGGGCAGCAGCAAACATACCGACTTGTCCGCTCTGGACTCTTAGACGATGGTCAGCCATTCCGCCAGTGATGGAAAAAGTTCCTTCAACGACATACAGGCGGTTCATGCTGTCCTTTTCGGAACGCACACGCCTACGACCGGCGAATTCGCGAGAGTATTGAATGTCATTGCTGTCCATTTGCAGGAAGTCTGCATCCAGGGACAGAACGACACTGGCCTTGGAAAATTCATAATTTGGTCGAGCCATGACGCCAGTAGCCGCCATGAGACCCTTGTAAATATTTTCGTCGCTGATGCTGTCGTATGTGACCCAGCGTGCCCTGGGATATTTTTCTAAAAAGGCATTTGCTAGTCGTTTCAAAGTTGGAGATGCAAAACTTTCTGTCAGGACGGCTAAACCCTCGCCTCCATTTTCAGAATAATTTTGGGCTTCCTGATTCCAGGCAGCTCGATATTTATCCCAATTGGAGACCATTCCATTCTCAAGAATCTGTTTTGAACGATCAGGATCATACAGGTTGAGCATTTCAGCCTGCATGAACACGTTGGAAGACCCTTTGGTTGTCGGATGACTCGGGTTACCCTCAATTTTAGTGGGTCGCCCCTCATGGCTTTCCACCAGGAGTCCAAAGGACTCGGTCCCAAAAGGCATGTTGGTGGCATAATATTGAGGTTTCCCAGGGATGATCTCCTCAGGCTTAACCACGTATGGGATGATCTTTTCTACTGGGCGGCGACAGCTGGTTAAGCCAGCCAGAGCCATTGAGGCACCCATCAGGCTTAAAAATTTTCTACGGGATACGGGGTCTGTCAGCTCTGAAGCACCCTGGGGAAACTCTTTTTGGACCAAATCCTTGAATTCAGGGGTTTCAGCCAGATGATCCAGACTGCGCCAGTACTTTTTGCCACCTACAGCAGAATTTATTGTATTACTCATCGATGACATCCTGTACAATCAGTGGTTGGGGCTTTGATATCCAAAAGCGCCTTCTGTTTTGCTGCAAACTCAGCCTGGTTAGCCGGTGGCGTCCAGGTCATATTTGTAATCTTGTCGAAAGGTCTCAGGTGATCGTCAGGATTACGGTGACAATTGAGACACCAGCCCATGCTAAGGGGTTTGGCTTGAAAAACGACTTCCATTTCGGAAATATTGCCATGACAGCTGGCACAGCCAACCCCGACAGTAATATGAGCGGAATGATCGAAATACACATAATCCGGAGATTTGTGAACACGCACCCACTGCACGGGCGTTTTGTTCTGCTGGCTTTCGCGGATGAGTTTCAGGTTCTCGCTATCCGCTTTGATCATGTTGTGACAATTCATGCAGGTCTTGGTCGGCGGTATCATGGCAACCGGAGAATATTCCACGCCTGTATGACAGAAACGACAATCCATCCCCAGATCACCCACATGCACTTTATGGCTGTAGGGAACGGGTTGAATGGGACGATAACCGACATCAATATTTAGTGGAGAAGCATAGTAATTGATCAAGCCGCCTGTAATGATAATGATCAAAACAGAGGCAATGGCCACATATAGGGGTGCTTTGTTCGTCCATTTCGGGAATATCTGAGCCAAGATCTATCCCTTTTTTTGGGTTGACAGGTTTGTGATTTCCGGGGTCTCTATCTAAATCGGCAAAACCGACAATACATAATTTATTATCCCCACATTTTATCTGCAAGCATGATACATGCGAACCAAAATAATGACAAGCAGTTTATCATTTTCAAGGCATTAGAAATCAGGACAAAAAACATCACGTAATGCTGTGATTCGTCCCCGCCTTGGTCGGGGTTTAGACACATAGAAGTCCTAAACAATGAGTAAAACGAAGAATCTTGACCCCGTGCACGGTTCAAATAGAGACCAACTGCCTTCGCGGTGGATGACAATTCCCAAGTGAAAATTATTTACCCCGACCTCGCATGGTTGGATCAAGGGCATCACGCAATCCTTCACCAAATAAATTGAAGCCCACAACCATTACTGCGACTGCCAAACCGGGAAAAACAGAAATCCACCATTCTCCCCGTAAATGCATTCTTCCAAAGGCAATCATTGAACCCCAGCTTGGTTCCGGAGGTTGGGCACCCAGACCAATAAATGAGAGGGAGGCTTCTGCCATTACAGCGCCAGCAATGCTCATGGTAAATGCCACCACCACTGGCGCAAGACTGTTGGGCAGCACATGACGCATAATGATTCGCCAGGTTGAGTAGCCCAGGGAATATGCCGCAGTCACATATTCTCGCTC
Source organism: bacterium (assembly GCA_013202895.1). Classification (GTDB taxonomy): domain Bacteria; phylum Fidelibacterota; class UBA8477; order UBA8477; family JABMPR01; genus JABMPR01. The sequence goes on from JABMPR010000196.1 coordinate 8,384, forward strand.
AACAACTGTCAGCACTTGAGAACGCATAATCCGAGCCATTCCGGGCCAGCTTACCAGGCCAATAGCCAGCATGGCAACCTCTATGCTGGGACGCGGAACGGCGGCTGTTATCCCAATCATAAAAAGCAAAGCAGGAAAGCCAAACATGACATCGGTAAAACGCATGATAACGCTCTCTACCCATCCCCTGAAAAATCCTGCAATCAAGCCCAGAAGGGCACCAATAAATAATGAAATGGAACTGGCGATTATCCCTACCTTAAGTGAAATGCGTGCACCGTATATAATCCTTGAGAGAACATCTCGACCCTCTTCATCTGTACCCAACCAATGCTGACCTGAAGGTCTCTGAAGACTTATATCCAGATCTGCCTTGTAGGGATTATAGGGAGCTACCCAGGGGGCAAACACGCCCACTATGATCAGCAGGACGACCAGAAACAGACCGAAGAGAGCCACCTTGTTTTTGCGTAACTGGCGCAGGGTTTCATTGGTGATACTACCGCGCATAATATCCAACCGTGTCATTCTGAGCGAAGCCGAAGAATCTTGATCCTGAACTCCTCATTATCAACAAAGCTGACGCGCCACCTGAAGAGAGAGATTCGTCACCGAGTTTTGGATGCCTTACCGGCTTAGGTTTTGGAATAATAAGCATCAGCTATCTTTCTGTACCCTGATCCGCGGATCAATAACGCCATACAGGATATCTACCAGAAAATTGGCTGTTACAAAAATCAGCGCAGTAACCAGGACAGCCCCCTGAATTACAGGGAAATCCCGCTTGAGGATAGCATTTAAAGCGAGTCGGCCGATTCCAGGCCAGTTGAAAATAGATTCGGTAAGCACAGCGCCAGATAAATAGGACCCGAAATCTACTCCTATGATGGTAACAACGGGAATGAGCGTGTTTGTCAAGGCGTGTTTTACCACCACAATAAAATTTGACAGACCCTTGGCTTTGGCTGTGCGAACATAGTCTTGCGAGAGGACTTCCAGCATATTTGCCCGAGTTACCCGCGCTAGAAAGGCGGCACTTCTGGTTCCCAGGGTAATGGCGGGTAAGATGAGAAAGGGCAAACACCCGTACCCTGTAAGATATGGCCATCCAACCGCTCTGGCTCCGATGATAATCAACAAGCCCACCCAGAATACAGGAGCAGAAATTCCCAGGAGGGCAATTCCCATGGTGGTGCGGTCCAGCCAGGAGTGCGGTTTAATTGCCGAAATCACACCAACGGAAATACCCAGCAGTACCGACACAAACATGGCGCCGACTGCCAATAGCATCGTGGCCGGGAAGCGCTCCATAATCATCTGTGTTACCGGTTTTTGTGAAATGAATGACACCCCCAGATCTCCATGGACTAAACCCCATAAATAATGGCCGAATTGTTTCCAAAGGGGGTCGTTTAGATGAAATTGTTCTCTGAGGCGCTCCAGCGTTTCCTCTTCATAGCGCTCTCCCACCATGGATAGCACGGGATCTCCAGGCACGATGTACATCAAAATAAAAGTCACCAAAATGATGCCCAGGATCACCGGAACCAGCTGGGCAAAGCGTTTAAGTATATATTGCAGCATTGGGTGGATATTAATGTTTTAAGGTGAACGAGGAAGAACAATTCACGCTCAACTTTCGGCGGTTCATCAACTGCAATCATGGGGGATATTTCTTTCTTCGACCAATGCCATGGCTTAGAAAGCCTATCGAGGTGTGATTCTATCGCTTGGTGAATAAAGACTGGGACCCGCTGTCTGTTTGCCGCTGTCCTATATTACTTTACACACAAATCTATCAGTGCTATCTTCAAGCCATTCATAACAATACTACTATGGTAGCTATTCAATAAGGTAAGGGGAATACCATGAAGCAGCTTATTGTACTTTTAACCACTTTTATTTGGGCTCAAGCCACTGACTTGACCATTAAAACCGATGGTACCAGTGCTGATGGCAATGGCGTCTCCATCCAGAACAGCAGTTCCGCCGAACTTATGGTCATCGAAGGGGATGGGGATGTGAGTATCGATACCAGTGCATTCCATGTCAATGCTGATAGTAATAGAGTAGGTATCGGTACAGCAAATCCCACTACCACTCTCCATGTCACAGGGACTGAAGGATTTCTGGTTCAGGGGACTTACAATTCTGGTACAACACTTAACCTTGGGACAGGCATCCGGATGCATTTCTATCCTAAAAAAGGTGCTTTCAGGGTAGGATATGTTAGTTGGAACCAGTGGGATGACGCTAATATTGGCAATTATTCCACTGCCATGGGATATAATACCATCGCCGATGGAGACTTTGCCACCGCCATGGGAATAGAGACAAGCGCCAATGGATTTGCTTCCACCGCCATGGGAGGGGACACCGAAGCAATATCCGATTATTCCACCGCCATGGGATTTGGGACCACCGCCAATGGATATGCTTCCACCGCCATGGGATCTTCCACCACAGCAAGTGGTGTATTTTCCACCGCCATGGGATATTACACCACAGCAAGTGCTGACGAATCCACCGCCATGGGATATTACACCACAGCAAGTGGTGCCTATTCCACCGCTATGGGATATTCCACCACCGCTGAATCATATTGTGAAACAGTGGTAGGGAGATATAACACGGATTACTCTCCGAGCAGTACCGCAAGCTGGGTAACTGCTGATCGTTTATTTGTAGTG
>JABMPR010000197.1 GCA_013202895.1 bacterium
CGACCGGGAGTGAGATGATGTTTCGTCGCGCTCCAGGAGATGCTGCAATGAATCTTAGAATCCAAACGCTGCTAGACAATGCGGAGGTGCAGAGATTCAATACTGAAATCTGGATTCTACTCTATCCACCTGAAATTCATACAAGCTCCATTTATGTCCCTTCACATGCAACGCGGAAAGAGATTAATGGACAGATACGTGATGAAGTATTTCCAAAATTACCATACTCTTTAAATTATGATTGGAATAATTTTTCATTACAAAGACGAGATAACGGCTATGGTCAGGACATGGTTACAATCACTGTTCTGGGGAAAGAGGTGCTCCCAAGGATAAAGGCACTATTGTATAAGAATTCAGCCAGGGTAAACTTCGTTGGTGATGGGCTGCAATTCCTGAATGTTGACGAAACTCAATTTCCCCAAGTTCGCGGGCAAACGTATGAAGTAATTCTACCCTATGATGAGGTTTATTATCGGGCAGATTTTCGTTCAGGAGTGCATATCGAAAGTTGCGGGCTACCGCATGCCGGAACGTCAGATTTTGGTCAATACAAATTAAAATCTCAGCAGGTCTATCTTAAATTCGATTACAATGGTACCATCATAGATCTTCCATTATTTCAGCCAATTGTTCCGAAAGTGGAATGGATGGAGGCACTTCTTACTCCCGCTGCCTTTCCGACCTGGTACGTTGCAAGAAATAGTATGAGAAAAAATGGATCTGTCAATTTTGTCCATCAGTTTCAATCCATTGATGGAAATAATATGTAAACAGACAGGCAAAAAATGTATCAGATCCACAACGGATTGAATAAGGCGAAATGGGGGATGAAAGGTTGCTATCTAATTTTTGCTATTAGATCTTTTAGGGCAAAAGGTAAATAGTAAATATAGAATGAGATTATCGCCACACCCTCCAGCACCAATATGTACCATGGCCAGGGTCCCATGATATCTATAAATGAACCGTTTTCGGGTTTATGACAGATAAACAGATAATTACCATCCGTCAGCAAATTGAAACCAGCAATTATCACCAGGTAGATATTAGTAATGCCCATAACTTTCCAGATAGATCGCTGAGTAGGTCGCATGCCTCCAATCCAGGTCATGTAGAGACTGGCGAATATCAATGTACCATGTGAAAGGAAGAATTGAAAATATCGGTAATGTGGGAAACCATACATTCCAATATCAGGAGTCAGAAGCGCCTGAATCGCACCACCTAATCCCCAGAAATAAACTAATTCATACAATAGATAACTACGATTTATCAACAGAAATGCAGCCAGAACAATTCCCATTCCACACAGGTGTAATGGAAGAGACTTTCCTGCATCCCAGTTTCCAATACTCAAATGCCAGATGTTAAGACTGAGCTCCTGTAGCAACAAAAGACTTGCGACTATCCAACGGGTTCGTCTGTCAATATGGGGTAATGTGAACCAACTCCTAATAAACCAGAGCGCGCTTAAAATACATATGAGAACTGCCAATGCAGCCCAATGAGATGGAGAGAAGAAAACAAATAAGTGGTCTGGGTAATCAAGGGAAAATATGTTGGCTTGAGCACTCATTCGCACTGCACTTTTCTAACTGCAGCAGCCCAACCCCTTAGATAATCTTCACGTTTGCTTAAGCTAATCTTGGGATGAAAGCTGGTTCTCCTATTTGCCAATGATGCCAGATAATCGGAAGTCCATATTCCTAAAGCTAGACCGGCCAGATAGGCTGCACCCAAGGCTGTAGTTTCTACTCTTCGGGCTCGCTTGACCTCAATGTTTAAAATATCAGCCTGGAATTGCATCAGGAATTCATTCTGGGTTGCACCACCATCAACTGCTAATCTATTGATCTTCAAACCCGTATCCAGTTGCATGGTCTGGATTACGTCATGAGTCTGGTAGGCCGAAGACTCGAGACTGGCCCGGATAATGTGCTTTTTATTCGACCCCCTGGTTAAACCGGTTAGAAGCCCACGCGCGTCCATATCCCAATAAGGTGCTCCCAATCCCGTAAATGCGGGAACCAGGTACACACCACCATTATCATCTATTGAAGATGCTATAGCTTCACTTTCTGTTGCGTTTTGCAGCAAGCCAAGCTCATCCCTCAGCCATTGAAGGGCAGCGCCGGCGATGAAAACGGAGCCTTCCAGAGCATAGCAGGATTTACCCTGAGGGTTCACTGCCAGCGTGGTAATTAATCCATGTTCAGAATTGACTGCCTCAGATCCAGTGTTCATCATTATGAAACATCCTGTACCATAAGTATTCTTGATTTCCCCTTTTTTGAAACATTGATGACCAAAGAGTGAAGCTTGCTGGTCTCCCACAACCGCTTTAATAGGGATATTTTCCAAATCAGGGATGCTGGTAACCAGGCCATAATCATCTGCAGAATTTTTAATTTCGGGTAAAATACCCAGGGGAATATTCATCAATCCACAAAGTTCGGTATCCCATACTTTTTCATGGATATTGAAAAGCATGGTTCTGGATGCATTGGTATAATCGCTGGCATGAACCACACCGCCAGTCAGCTTCCAGATTAACCAGGTATCAATGGTACCAAATTTTAATACTTGTCCTGGAGCGTATTTAACGTTTTCCAGAATCCACTGTGCTTTGGTAGCACTAAAATATGCATCCAGAGGTAAACCGGTTTTGTGCTTGATCAATTCTCGATGTGGTTCTAATGCTCTGCAGATCTGCGCTGTTCGCCGACATTGCCAGACGATAGCGTTATAGATGGGTTTTCCACTCTGCGCATCCCAGATAACAGTAGTCTCACGTTGATTGGTGATACCGACGGCCTCAATAGGTCCAGCATAAGTGGATCGAATTTCCTGGATGCAGCTAACAACAGTTTCCCAGATTTCCTCAGGGTCATGTTCAACCCAACCAGGTTGAGGATAGTGCTGTTCAAATTCGCGATATGATTTTGCTTGAATCTCACCAGCTTTATCCACCAGGATGACTGTGGTACCGGTGGTCCCCTGATCTATTGAGAGGATGGACATATCAGCTTAATTATGGGCATCCAGCCATTGAATCATATCTCGCTTGATATGCTCCCGTTCTGGTTCGTTGAGAATTTCATGATAGAGGCCATCATACAATTTGAGGGTTTTATCATCGGAGGAGACCTTATCAAAAAGCATCTCACTACCACTAACATCCGCCAATTTATCGCTTGTCCCATGCATGATTAGTATGGGCAAAGTTATTGAAGCAGCCTGTGATGAGATCTTTTTGGTAGAATTGAGCATCTCCGCCCCGGTCCGAGCCAGAATAGAACCTCGATAATTAAGCGGATCACTATCATAATCTTCAACCACTTTTGGATCTCTGGAAATATCAGCACTCTTTAATTTTACCACAGGTAACTTGGGTAGAATAGCACTAATCAGACCTGAAATCTTTTGCAGCATCGGGGAAATTTCATCGCTCACCTTGACAGCTGGTCCGCTCAGAATAACCCCCTTGATATTTGGCTTGCGTTCAATGGTAAACAGTGTGACAATCCCACCACCCATACTATGACCAAATAAAAAAATTGGCAGACCAGGATGATTATTCCTGGCCCTGGAAAGCACCTCACCCAAATCATTTAAATGTTCCTGGAAGGATTTGATATAATTGCGTTTTCCAGAAGATTTTCCATGACCACGCAGGTCAAATGCAATGACAGTATAACCCGCATCTGAAAGGGATTGGGCGACATGTGAATAGCGGCCGGAATGTTCAGCAACTCCATGGGTAATAAGAACCACCCCCTTGGCATTTTCTGTGGTCCAGGTTTGTTCAAAAATCGTGAAGTGGTCTGGTGTTGTAAAGGTGGTTTCGCTTGGAACAGTTGAAGCAGCCATGTCTCCTCCTAATACCGGGACGGTATTGCTAAAGCTGAAATCATTGCTCGTTTAATTCGATGCAAAAAGTAAGTGTAAGTGCTTGTAAAAATCAACCGAAAATATCTTGGAGGCTGGCCACCGGCAAATCACCTTTAGCTATTCGACGGATCCCCCTAATAGCAGCTTTTGCTCCAGACAAGGTCGTGATAGCTGGAATCTTGTAGCGGATAGCGGCTCGACCTATAGCATATTCATCTTCTCGAGCCAACTCTCCCAGGGGGGTATTGATAACAAGTTGGATCTCGCCGTTCTTAATGTGATCTACCACATGTGGTCTGCCCTCATTCACCTTGTGGATAGTCTGGACGATCAAGCCATTTTCACGAAGCATGACAGCCGTGCCTTGAGTAGCCATAACACTGAAACCCATCTCCTGGAAATCACGGGCAATATCAATGGAATTCTGTTTATCACGATCATTGACAGATAAGAAGACAGTGCCACTAATAGGTAACAGATTTCCAGATCCAATCTCAGCCTTTGCGTAGGCGGCTCCCAGCCTACTGTCCAATCCAATAACCTCACCAGTAGATTTCATTTCGGGTGAGAGGAAAACACTCTGCTTTGGGAATTTATTAAAAGGGAAAACAGGTTTTTTGACCGCTATTAGAGAATGCTTCTCCCGAGTGAAGTCAAGATCCTGCAGCCTTTTCCCCACTGCTATTTGGGCGGCATATTTTGCCAAGGGGACGTCAGTAACCTTGCTCACAAAGGGAACGGTACGACTGGCACGGGGATTTACTTCCAACACATAAATCGTATCCTTTTTAAGCGCAAATTGAATATTGATCAAACCAATTGTCTTTAATGTCAAGGCCAGCTCTCTGGTATAGCTTTCAATTCGTTTTCTGTGACCGGGGAGCAGACGGTAGGGTGGAATCACACAGGCGGAATCACCTGAATGAATACCGGCCTCCTCGATGTGCTGGAGAATACCGCCAATATGGACGGTTTCACCATCGCAAAGCGCATCCACATCAAATTCGAAGGCATCTTCCAAAAAGGCATCAATAAGTATCGGATGATCTCCGCTAACAAGTGTTGCCTGAGCCATGAATTTTTTGAGAGATGCCTCAGTGTAAACGATTTCCATACCCCTGCCACCCAACACATATGAGGGTCTGACCAACACCGGGTACCCAATTTTATCGGCAACACGGGTGGCTTCATCAATTGAAAAAGCCGTTCCATATGCCGGGGCGGGAATTTTTAACTTATCAAGAATAGCACCAAATTTCTTACGGTTTTCTGCCAGATCAATGGCTGATGGATCCGTCCCAATAATCTTGACTCCTGCCGCCTGCAATCGCTTGGCAATATTTAGGGGTGTTTGACCTCCAAATTGAACCAGAAGTCCATCAGGCTGCTCCAGATCAACTATATTCATCACATTTTCAAAGGTCAAAGGCTCAAAATATAGC
>JABMPR010000198.1 GCA_013202895.1 bacterium
GCCATACGCTTCGATATCAGTCTTGGATTTGAAGCCTAGGTCCTTCTCAACTTCAACTTCAACCCACAAACCCTGACAGTCAAAACCGTTCTGATAGCGCAGTTCCATACCCAACATGGCGTGATATCGCTGATATAAATCTTTGTAAGTTCTCCCCCAGGCGTGGTGAACACCCATGGGATTGTTCGCAGTGATGGGGCCATCCAGAAAGGACCAGCGTGGCTTGCCGGCATTCTGAGTTCTCAGCTTATTGAAAATGTCTTCCTGCTGCCAGAAATCGAGCATTTCGTGTTCCAAAGCGATAAAATCTACTTTGCTGGATACTTCCTTCATCATGGGCTATAATTCCTGTTCTATTGTCCCATTTACAATTCGAGGTGCCATTCACTGGCACATTTTAGCCGCGCAATATAATCGTAACCTCACCGATGCAAAAGGAAGTACGGTCCACAAATAGCTCCTTGAATTACGGACTGAATATGAGCGGTACTTGCCAATTGTATATCCAATTCAGTAATTGAATCATAAGACATTGGAGACAAGCTACTATGTGTGTAGTTTGTTTTGAAAACACAAGAATTTCAGGTAGACCAGACTAATTATTTTAATGGAATACGTTTAAGCAACAGAGAAAAAATACCTGACTTGCTGGAAAATTAGAGCGAGAAATCATTATGCAATACAATCAACTGGGAAATACAGGTTTTAATATATCTAGAATAAGTTTTGGTGCCTGGGCAATTGGTGGGAGCTGGGGCACCGTAAACGACCGAGATTCCTATTTGGCACTTGAAAGAGCCATAGATATGGGGGTTAATTTTTTTGACACTGCTGATGTTTATGGTGATGGACATAGCGAAAAATTGATTGGAAAATTGCGTAGGGATCATCCTGATATTATCGTAGCTACAAAAGCAGGTCGTCGGCTGAATCCTCATACTCCAGAAGGATATAATCTTAAAAACTTGACGACTTTTGTTGAGCGAAGTTTAAGAAATCTAGCTACGGATAGTCTTGATTTGCTTCAATTGCATTGCCCCCCCACAGATGTCTACTACATGCCAGAAACTTTTCAAGCTTTGGATGACCTCGTTTCAGCTGGAAAAATACAATACTATGGCGTTAGTGTAGAAAGAGTGGAAGAAGCTCTTAAAGCAATTCAATACCCAAATGTTCAAAGCATCCAAATTGTTTTCAACATGTTCCGAACACGACCAGCCGAACTTTTATTTAAGGAAGCTCAAGACCACAAGGTGGGAATCATTGCCCGAGTACCACTGGCATCCGGGCTGCTCACAGGGAAACTTGAACCGAACTCAACTTTTGAAGCTGACGATCACCGCTCCTTCAACCGCACAGGAAGTGCCTTCGATCAGGGAGAAACATTTTCAGGTGTGGAATTTGAATTAGGGCTAAAAGCCGCACGGCAAATACAAGCTCTGTGTCCTAATGAGATGAGTATGGCTCAATTCGCTTTGAGATGGATATTAATGTTCAAGGCAGTTAGTGCGGCCATCCCTGGAGCAAAACGGCCGAGCCAAGTTGCAGAAAATGTGGTTGCAGCAGACTTTGCTCGCCTTTCTAAAGCGACCATGGATAATGTCCAAGGTATTTATGATAGCACCATAAGAAAATCTGTCCACCATCGCTGGTGATAAACACTCAATATTTGCCGTGCTAGTCTAATTTTTGATTCTTAGACAGCACCTTATTTTATTCTGGTACTGTTAAGGCCACGAAATAAGTATTATCGTTATCACGTCTAACCAAGAGCAGAATTGTGTCGCCTGCATTATAACTATTCAGTTTTTCATCAAAGGCTTCTTGGGAATTCACCTTTTCAAGATTTCTAACGTTCGGACCTATTTTCTGAATCAGGTGACCCACCCTAACATTTTTCTTATAGGCTTCACTATCATGATCCACAGCATTCACTATCACACCATCAAATTTTCGAGAAATATCATAGAAGCGTAATCGTTCGGGGCTGGGAGTTTCCACATTGATACCTATATCTGAGTTGTTCGATTCCAGTGGTCCAGCGGCCAGGACCTCGTCTGGTAATTCGCCCAATATTACAGACATAGTTTTGACTTTCCCGGCTCTTAATACCTTAAGCTTTTTCTTATCATTGGGTCTTTGGGTTGAAACCATTAACGGTAACGCGCGTGAGTTTTCTACATCCCGACCATCAAATTCGATGATTACATCTCCCTGTTTTAGATCAGCATCATCTGCAGGGCTATCCTCCACAACCTGCCCCACTAGAGCGCCCATGGCCTTGTCCATCCCCAATGTTTTTGCCATTGTGGCATCAATAGCTTGCACATATACACCTAGCCATGCTCTGGTAACTCGACCGTTAGAGCGCAAATCTTCAACTATGCGATTGACAAGATTAATTGGAATAGCGAATCCTATTCCCTGATAACCTCCACTCCTGGATGCTATGGCTGAATTCATACCTATAAGCTCTCCATCCAGGTTAACCAGGGC
>JABMPR010000199.1 GCA_013202895.1 bacterium
AACCGGAAAACCATGGAACACAGATAAATAATGCGCTTGAGTTTATGAATCGGGTATTAAGAAAGCGTTCAGTTATTTTTATGATCTCTGATTTTCTTGACGAGGGCTATGAAAAGAGTATAAAACAGGCGAGTCGTCGTCATGATATGCTTTCCTTCCATCTACAGGATCCCTGGGAAATTGATATTCCTAATTTAGGCTTGATCCAAATTCATGATGGAGAGACAGGAGAAACTTCCTTGATCAATACAGGGAAGGCTTCTCTGAGAAAAGCATATAACCAGCAGGCCATCCATCGTTTTGAACAATTACAGGCCTTCTTCAGATCTAATGGTCTGGATTATCTGAACATCCGGACTGATGTTCCGTATGTAGATCCCTTGATCAGCTTCTTCAGAAAGCGTGCCTTGAGGGTCCGGTGAAGCTCAAACTAATCATTTTATCTTTCATTCTGGGACCCAGGCTGTTGTTCAGCCTGGAAGCAGATTTTATTGCTGATAGTCTCCATGGTTCACTTGGGGATATTATTTCCTTCGGCTGGACGATCTCACATGATCCAGGAACAGTGCTGGATTTCGGTGAAATCAATATGGATGCCACTGGAATTGAACTTCTTGATCAACAAGTTGTCAAAGGGGATGTTGAATCACAGTTGCAGATTAGTGCGGCCGTCTATGATTCAGTAGGAATATATCATTTCCCTTCTCTGGTCGTTTATGGTACAGGAGCAGAGGGTCTGGACAGCCTGTACCTCCAGGGTCCTGATTTGACCATTCTATCCATACTCACCGTAAGCGATACAAGCTTTCGAGATATCAAAGATTTGCATAGGATCAAAACGCCCTTTAATTTAATGATCCTGTTGTGGTTAGCGGTTCTAGGTGTTGTTTCCTATCTCATTTATTATTTAGTCAGACGTGTCAGAATGCCCCATAAACAGATAATCGAACCCAGGATCATTGTTCCACCTGAACAAGCACATATCATTGCCCTTAGAGCATTTGAGCAATTAAAAAGATCCAAATACCTGCGATTCGAGCAATTCAAAAAATTTCATACAGAGTTATCTCACATATTGAGAGAATATTATGAAAACCGCTATCTCATTGATGCATTGGAGCTTACAACCTCTGAGCTCATGCAGATATTAGAGGGAATGATTGAATGTGAACAGGAGCATGTTTTGACAACCCGGAACATTCTGGAATTGGCTGACTTTATAAAATTTGCCAAAGGTACCAGTACTGAACTGGAATCGGGCGAAGCATTAAATAAAGCAATTAAAATTGTAAATCAAACAAAGATTAGAAATGAACAGGGAGATACCACGTGATAGAAGTGCAAAATGTTACCAAATCATATGGAGTAGTCGATGCTGTGAAGGATGTTTCCTTTACAGTCAAGCAAGGGGAAATCCTTGGTTTTCTCGGTCCCAACGGTGCCGGAAAAACAACCACAATGAAAATGATCACCTGCTACATGCCACCAACGAATGGATCCATTACAGTTGATGGGTTGGATGTAATCAATGACTCCATGGCCGTTCGTAAAAAGATCGGATACTTACCGGAATCGACACCACTCTATGAGGAGATGGGCGTTCGGGATTATTTAAATTTTATAGCTGATGTCCGCAAAGTAACGGGACACTCCAGAAAACAGGCCTTAGATCGGGTGATCGATGTTTGCGGTCTGAAAAGCATGATCCACAAAGATATCAATGAGTTGTCCAAAGGATTTCGACAAAGAGTTGGATTCGCCCAGGCCATCATTCATGATCCAGAGATTTTGGTTTTGGATGAACCGACCACAGGCTTGGATCCAAATCAGATTATTGAGATCAGGAATCTGATACGCCAGCTTGGGGAGAGTAAAACGGTAATTTTTTCTACCCATATTATGCAGGAAGTACAGGCTACCAGTGATAGAGTTTTAATCATTGATCAGGGTAAAATTGCGGCTCATGGTACAACCGAAGAGCTGAAAGCCAGTATTGCAGGGCAAATGCACATTGAGCTTGTGTTAAGAAATGCTGACAAATCAAGGTTTATCAAAAAGATTGAAACGATAGACACAATTAGTCTGGAAGATATCAATGTTCTGAAGAACGGTGATCTTGAAGCTTCCCTGAACGCTGAGGTCGGGAATGATATTCGAGAAAAAATATTTGATCTTGCAGTTGCTAATGACTGGAAGATTCTTGAGTCCTCGCCATCATCCTTTACGCTTGAAGATGTGTTCAGAAAATTGACTAATTAAGGAAACAGAATATGACTGAAATTCTAGCTATATATAGAAAAGAGATGAAAACTTATTTCAACTCTCCAATTGCATTCATCGTAATATCATCCTTTTTGGTAATCACAAATTGGTTGTTTTTTGACTATGGCGATTATCCATTTTTCGCTATTAATATTGCTGATATTCGTGGAATATTTGATTATGGTGCTATCGTACTACTATTTATCGCTCCTGCTGTATCCATGCGTCTGATCTCAGAAGAAAAACATCAGGATACCTTGGAACTGCTTGTCACGCTGCCCATAACCGATATGCAAATCATCCTTGGGAAATATCTTTCTACGCTGGTGATTTTTGCCATCATCCTTGCTGGAATGCTTATCGCTCCTATTTCAATCTCATTTGTCGGTGATCTGGATGCAGGTATTGTAATCAGCAGCTACATTGGCTTCTTTCTTCTGGGAGCCACTTATCTATCCATAGGATTGGTTGCCAGCAGTTTTACCAGGAATCAGATTATTGCATACATAATGGGGATTGTGGGGATTGCTGTATTTTTTCTCATGAATGGAATGGCAAGTGGCTCCGGTATCATTGCTACCCTGTTTGAAAACCTGAGTATTCGTTTCCATTACCAAAACTTTTTTCGCGGCGTTCTGGATACCAGGGATCTATTGTATTTCATTTCCCTGATCTCTGTGTCATTGTTTGTCAGTGGTACTGCCCTGGCCAGCCGCAAGTATAAATAGGGGAGATCACAATGAATTCAAAACATACATGGACCTTTACTGGCATTGTCATCGGTGTCATCTTTATTCTCAATCTATTCGCCCAGCAGATCTTTCTCCGTTTTGATCTCACTGATAACCAGCGCTATTCCATTAGTGATGTTACGCGTGATATACTTGAGGATATTGATGAGCCCATAAGCGTGAAAGTCTACTTTTCTGAAAACTTTCCCCGTCAGCTTATATCTGTAAAACAATATGTACTCGATATGCTGAATGAGTATCGGGCATACGCTGGCTCTTCACTTGAATATGAATTTATTCCGATCTCCGGTGAAGATAAGGATCTGGAACAGGAAGCCATGGCATATGGTATCCAACCTGTGCAGGCAAACATCACAGAGAGTGATGAAATCAAAGTCCAGAGAATCTATTTGGGAATTGTATTTCTTTACGGGGATCAAAAGGAGATAATACCTTTTGCTCAACGCATAGAACAACTGGAATATGAGATGACCGGTGCAATCAAAAAGCTAAGTCAGGGGAGTCTTCCAAAAATTGGATGGCTGACCGGGCATGGCGAACAAGGTTTGGGTGAGGAAGGTGTTGCTCGAGCAATGGGAGAAATACAGCAAAATTATGAACTGGTTGATGTTAATCTCAGTTCTGAGGAACAAATTCCCCAGGATATCAATACTGTAATAATGGCAGGGGCAAGTGCCCCCTTTGATGACCGTGATCTTTACAAATTGGATCAATTTCTACTCCGAGGCGGTCGAATGGGTGCCTTCCTGAATACAAAAATCATCGATATGCAGAATCAATACATGCCGGTTCAGGAAAACCGCAGCAACATTTTCGCTTTTATGGAACATTATGGCGTGAGATATGGTCGCCAGTTATTGCTGGATAAACAATCATATCAAGTTCAGGCCATGCAAAACCTCGGTTTCCTTCAAATTCCAGTTGCAGTGGATTACCCTTTTGCACCAAGGATCACAAACCTTAGTGAAGAAAATCCAATTGTCAACCGCCTCAATGAATTGGGCTTCTTCTTTGTGAATGAATTGAGTTCCACCATTGATAGCGCACAGGCGAATTTTGCCCCTCTCATGCACACATCCAAGATGACCGGCTATGCCATGCCGGATCAGCGCACCCGCAGCATCAATATCTCTGCTGCTCAGCAGGTCCCTGATTATATGTACCGGGAAGGAGAGAAGGTGATCTCAGCCGTAATTGAGGGTGAATACTCATCCTATTATGGACAAACTCGCCCCGATAGTATTGACTTCCCTGTTAGCCACCTGCCATCTTCCATTACGCCTAGCGCTCTGGTTGTAGTGGGAAATGCTACGTTTACATCCCAGCAATTTATGATACCAGCAAGTTTAACCTTCTTACTGAACACTGTTGATTGGCTGCATGATCGGAATGGTTTGATTTCAATCCGCTCTAAAATAGTTCAGCCAGCTCAATTGGAGGAGATGACCAGCGTAACCAGGCAGACCTTGAAATGGATTAATATTCTCCTGGCTCCCTTGTTAATAGTGCTCTTTGGAATCATACGCTGGTATATCCGCAACAAGTCTAAAACCCTTGCAGGAGCTTGAACATGAAGAATAACCAAACCTTTATAGCTGCAGCAGTATTGGCATTACTGGCACTCATCTATTTTGTGACACAGACCGGTACAGTGGCTACAAAAACCATTGATCCCAATATATTTCAGATCGATAAGGCGAAAGTTTCCGCGGTGGAGGTGAATTCTCCCGATGGCAAATTGACATTTATTAAACAGAATGATGTCTGGAACCTTTCAGACTATCCCGTGGATACGTTGCGCATGAATAATTTACTGGAACAATTCACTTCACTGTCGGTAGATCGAATGATTACCAAAAATCCAGAAAAACACCTGAAATATGAAGTCGATGATCAGAGCACATTCGTCTCATTTACCTCAGATGCTGGAACGCAATTGCTGCAGCTTGTCCTGGGCAAAATGGGAGCGAATTACCAGGAGACCTTTGTACGTGAAGCTGATGCAGATGAGGTATATGCAGTAAAATCAAGTTTGAGTCAGTATAAAACTATAAAACCCGCCAGTTTCTGGGACCGAACTATTACTAACCTGGATGTGAATCTGATAAACAATGTCATATTTGAAGGCGAACTGAATTATATACTTCATCGTGAAGGTCCTGTGTGGACATACAATGGTGAACAGGTAGATCTGGATAAGGTTTCCAATATGCTGAAACCTCTGGCTAACCTGAAGGGTACTAATTTTGCTGATAATCTTACACAAGAGAATGCGCTCTACCAATCGCTTCAGATCGGCCTTGAAACCGGTGAATCTTATGATCTGGTATTTCACCTGAAGGATGAAAAGGCAAGTACATTGCTCGTGGTGGCCAGCAATAAAGGTAAAATATTTGAATATTCTAAATCCGGACTTAATCGCTTCAAAAAGGAGCTGGCAGATTTACAATCTGATCCTATTCCAGCAGGCTAATATTTGATACAATTCATGTATTTGCTTATTAAAAAAAGCGACAATTCAGATTGTCGCTTTTTTTTATGCATGATATTGAGATGTATCAGAATTTATAGTGAATCTGGACATTCAGGCGGGCACCTAATGTCAGATCATAGGAACTACGGTTTCCCAACGTGAGATCATCGGAGTTTATTGGTGTAGCAGGATGCGCCTCATAATCCAGGTGTAGTGGCAAGAGCAAACCGCCTTCCATAATCAGGATTATATTTGATTGAATCGCAGCCTTTATTTGAAAATCTATATCATCCATGATAAAACTATTGATGGAGATTTCCTGGATGGATAGATCAGATATGGGATTAAACACCTGAAAAATGTAGTTCCGTGAATACAGTTCACCTTTTCCCCAAAGCACAGAATTATGTAGTCCTATTTCTATTTCATGGTTTAACTGTTTATTCATTATGATGCTAAAATCTAGATAAGAAAGCTTGAGCTCAAGTTTTTGATAGAAGCGAGCGCCACTTAGCTGGCTTATTAAGGACCCAAAAGGTGCTGCCAGGGCATAGCCGCTCAGGTCTCCTGTAAGCTTAATATATGATAGAGCTTTCCGATTTTTATTTTTATCCATAGATATACCAAATTGTGTCTTGGCTTGATCCAGAGCATAAAATTTTCCTATTGTCTCATCATTTTTTATCATATTTGAATTTGTCGTGTCAAGGCTGTTTTTGTAGAATAGCGTAACAAACCTGTCCATTCCAGCGATGGTCCCTAAACTTATTTCAAGTGACCTGCTAAAGGGCAGCAGGAGCATATGCATGTCAGCATCAGGATTAGCTGAAAATTTACTGGAAAAGGATCTCCTGAAATCGAATTTAAAAATACCAATGCTTAATAGTTTGAATCTCAAACCTGCAGAAGATTGAAATCTGTGAATGCTTAAACGGATATCATTCTGATTATCCCTAAGCTTGAGGTTCCACCTGGATTGATTCGCAAGCAAATAACTTTGGATAAATATCTTTTCCCAAAATTGAGCTATATGGGTGAGCTGCAAACGTTCTATTCCTAAGATATCGGTAAATTTGATTGTAAACCTGATATTATGATTTAGGGACACTGGTTCCTGATAATCCAAATTTAAGCCCATCGTTTTATCATCATTAAGGGAAGTGGAGACGCCTGTACTATCCTTATAAACATAGTGGGATTGATCTTGAAAAAACCCTAGTTGTATAAAACGACCTGCGCGCCATTTACGTTTGTACTGAAGATCGCTGCGAGTGCTGCGGGATCTGATTGAGGATATGTCATCATCGATGAATGAAAATGGAGTGAGTTGTTCAATTCCAAAGGAGAGGGAATTTATTGGTCTATTATCCAGTGTATCTGAATCAGAAGCTGCAAAAGTAGTTGAAATACCTGGTGGAATCATCAATGCAATTAATAGGAGGACGATATGGATTTTTGAATGGATCATTGAATCCAAGCTATAATAAAAAAGGCGGTCATAAAGACCGCCTTTTTTTTCATGAAAATCTGCCATTAATTATTAAAATCGTTCCAGTTTTCTTCATCAAAATCAAGCAAGTTAGCCAGACCTTCTGCATCCAGACCTGGGAAAATTTCATTCATTGTAGGATCTGGCCAGGCATTGAGCCACTCTGCATAGGTGCCAGCATTCCACTGTGGATCTGGTACCACATAAGATTGTACCTGCTCCTCATATTCAATAATAAAATTCCCTTGAATAAGCAGGCTTTCACCGCTTGTTACGGTTCCACTCCAGGTAAAATAAATATAAGGATAATGGTACAGATCACTGGAATAGGTATCAATAAGGGTCAGGAACTCAGCATACATGTCCCAAACTGCAGTTGGGAGATCATCTGGATTTGCCGTTGCCAAATTGTAGCCAAAGAACCCAAGATTAACAAAGGCGTATATATTGGGCTCCGGGCCAAAGGTATCGTAACTCAGGTTGATGGCAATATATGCGCCATTGAGCCCGGGTACCGTCACGTTTGAATCTTCAGCTTCGATATATTCGTTTATGTGAGTTTGCTCATAGTCATAGTCAATCATCGTACCCATGCTGTATGGAGGTAACATGGCTTTAAAATCATCAATGGGATTATTGAAGAATTTGGAGATATCCACATTGATACTGTCCTCAATTAAAACCTCATCAACCCATTCACCATCTACATAGACATCATCCCAGTAGTCATAATGTATCATGGTTGGTTCTTCAAGGGCTGATTGAACATCTTCGATCATGTCCCGGATTTCAGTGAG
Source organism: bacterium (assembly GCA_013202895.1). Lineage (GTDB taxonomy): Bacteria > Fidelibacterota > UBA8477 > UBA8477 > JABMPR01 > JABMPR01. Next base: position 7,774 of record JABMPR010000199.1, read on the forward strand.
ATCATCGCCATCATCCAGGCGAATTAGATCATCACTCTGACTATCGGTTTCGGATTCAAGGAAATCAATGGCTGCCAGCGCCTTGTCAGCTGCGACTTGCGTTGATGCCAGTGCCAATGCCAGATCGACACTACCATTATCCCGAAGAGTTGCAAAATCAGAACCTTGAGATAGCATGGAGTCTATCCCTGCAGCATCAAAAGAAACGAAGTCAAAATTGTAAGCCACCACAGTTTTCATTACACCCTTGAGGGCATATAAACCCATCTCAAGGACATAAATCTCAGTAAGATCTATTTCTATTGGATCGGCTTCATCATCACCCTGCATGATTGCACTGATTTCAAATATATAATCGGGATTATCATCTACATATTCCAGAGCAGTGATGCTTTCTTCGATGATCGGCAAAAATAAGGATCCAACAAGATCCTGGAACTCGCTGAACTGGGGGACATCGTCAATGCTCATTTTGGATAAAGCCATGGGCATTTCAATAAGAGGTGCGATGGGAATACGAATTCCATCAATTGTCAGGGGCAATCCATATCCAGATCGCATCAAGGCTGCTGGCGGATCCTCGATGACAAAAGGTTCATGCATATTAAAATAAGATTCCCAGCGCAACAGCATTTCCTGTAATTGATCGTCCTGAGATAGCATCAGGAATCCGGTAAAACCCAACCCAAAATTTGCATCTGCATTTCGATGATCCAATTCGTTTGCTTCCACAAAGAGGGCATAGGGACCGCTAAAATCCAAAAGATCCAAAGCAGCCTGTACTGAATCAGGATCAGAGTTGAGGAGCTCATCCATTACAGTTTCCAGAGCCGCGATTGCAGCATCCACCTTTAAAACGGCTGCTGTGGAATCTTCCGGAGAAACTTCGTCAGGATCCGTTGTGTCGCAGCTGGACAAAATGAAGGAACTAATACCGATCACAAAAACGATGGGTATAACTAATTGATGCTTGTTCATTACAGCCCCCTTTCGAGGTTTGTTAAATATACAACTAAAAACTAATATCCGCAGTATGGAAACAATTGACCCTGAGCACATGTCTTTCTTTGTGTGATATATATCCCAGTGTACTGATACGCTCATAATCCATAGCTTGGTTGTGTTTACAAATCCCGGTGAACAAGTGTTGCCGAAGCCTGTTTGTTAGCTAATATAACCATATCTGCAATTTGAACATGGGCTGGGCTGGTCGCAACATAAACTACGGCGTCAGCAATATCTTTCGCCACTAATGCTTCTAATCCAGCATAAACTGCAGAAGCCTTATCCACATCGCCTTTAAAACGAACCATACTGAATTCTGTATTCACCAGGCCTGGTGAGATTGCGGAGACTCGCAGATCAGTGTCCACTAAATCCATTCTAAGACTTTTTGTGATGGCAGTAACTGCATGTTTGGTAGCACAATAGATACCACCTCCTGGATAGGCTTCCAGTCCGGCAATGGATGAAATATTGATTACATGTCCGTGGTTATCTGCCACCATGCGTGGAACGATGGCCCTTATCAAATTGAGAACACCTTTGATATTTGTATCAATCATTGTATCAATATCGAGGTCAGGAGTTTCATGGACTTTTTCGGTACCTAATACAAGGCCGGCATTATTAACTAGAATGTCAATATTCCGGAAGGCAGCCGGTAATTCGGAAATAGTCTTAGCGGCTGCTCCAGTATCCCGGACATCCAGTTGGAGTGGGAGTATTTCGACAGAATATTTCAGTGCAAGATCGGTAGCTAAACGCTCGAGTTTGGCTTGTCTGCGAGCGCTTATGATTAAATTGGCTCCTGCCCTGGCAAATTCCAGGGCGCAGGCTTCACCAATTCCGGCACTGGCTCCGGTTATGAATACGGTTTTATGCTTTAGATCAGTTTTCATTTAGGCTTCCTCTTCCACGATTAAATAAAATAATTATCAAGAAACTACTTACCAGACCTGGATAGAAAGGCTCTATTCCCAGCATATAACTTGATTCATCCAGCTTTCCAAAAAGGAACCAGATTATGGATATTATGGGAGGAATCAGAAGATTTAGTCTGGCAGATATCACTGATATTGGTCTGTTAAAAATGCTGAACAGTGTTGGCAGCAATAGGGCTGGAATAGCAATAGTTCCAAAGGTATACCACAAGTCTATCACTGAGGGAATCTGGATTGCCAGGAGAATGCCTATAGCTAGAATCACAATCATTCCAATTTTGATCATAACATCAATCCGGTAGCGATTGAATCTATCGTAACTCCCCAGGATATCTTTACCCAGTGTGATGCCTGATATGAGGGCATTGCTATCTAAGGTTGACATCACAGTAGCTAATATTCCGGCAAAAAATAAGCCCTGAAGACCAACAGGTAAAACGGAACTCCCCAGCGTGAGAAATGCCTGCGATGGGATGGTACCTGAAGGCAAGTACGAAAATGCGTACAATCCTGTCAGCGTTGTCATTAAATCAAAAATAAACCAGAAACATACGGCAAGAAGTATTCCTTTTCTGGCGACATGTGGGGTAGAGGTGGCATAAACTCGTTGGTGAAAGCCGGGATCAACCAGGGTCCAGGAGCCTATGAAAAACCATACCAAAATGTACCCAATACTGTTGCCGCCGGTGAGTGAGCGATGCGTGTCTGGTAATGATTTCCACAAGGCAATTGGATTCATATAATTTAATGCCAGGACAATAAGTATGATAAAGAACCCCAAAAACATGAGCAGAAATTGAATCTTATCAGTATTCACAACAGCTGTAAAACCACCTCGAAAGATATATAGCAGTGAAAATAGGGTTCCGATTATGATACCTGCAGACAGCGGAATCTTAAAAAAGAAATTTAATAGAATACCTAGCGTAAGTATGTAGGGGGCGGGATTGGCAAGCAAGAGAACCCAGATCGATGCAAGCCGTCCAGCAGTTGGACCGTAGTCTCTGACCATTATTTCGGGGAGTGAATTGACTTCTAATTGGCGTGCCCTTTTCGCAACCAGAAGAGCGAAGACAATCCCAAAGACATAATAAGGTAGTCCAAAGATCACCCAATTTGAAATCCCATAGCTTGTACTGAATTCGCTGACACCAAGTATACCACCGTACCAGGTTGAAACCAGTGTCATGACAAAAGCCGGCAAAGAAAGCTTTCTACCCATGAGTAAATAGTCAGAAACAGCATGCTTTTTGTGTCTGGAATAGCCAACCCACAAGAGGACCAGCAGGTAGCCTGAAATAATACCTGAATCTACCCAGTGGAGCATCATATGATCTAGTGTATATTACTGATATACAGCAATATATGCACATCCCGATTCTAATCTGAATCGTGGGTCATTCATCTCCGCTATGTTGCTCTGCGAGAGAAAATCGCTGTCTGAATTGACATTATTAAGATCCCACTTCAATCCAGTGCTTGAAAGTCCATTAAATTGTATAATAGTGAAAATGCTTACCGTCGACCCTTTAATGACCGGTAAGTCGCTATCATATGGGGCCATAATGCGGGTTATGGTTTCGTGCTTGAAGACCTCTGGTATACTGATATCATTCTTGAACATGATAGAAATACGTGGATGAACACGTGCACATATATGCAGGTTATTTATAAAATGATCTGATCTTCCACCCATAGCACCCAGGATAACAATCTGATTTAGATCATATTTATCATCCAGATAATTCAATGTTTTTTGAAGATCTGTGAGGTTGGGATCTAATTTTTGGACAACTTCTACTCCTGAGTCAAATTCATAATTCGTTGAATCAAGGTCACCTATGATCAGATCTGGAGTGAGATTAAGCTGCTGGAAAATATTGGCACCCCCATCAATAGCGACAACCAGATCTGCCGCTTTAATTTCGGTTTCCAATAATTCCGGTCTAGGTGGAGATCCTGCAAGTACAAGTAGAACACGCATGATTAGATATTAATATCCCCAGTTCAGGTCACTCAGTAAATAAATCGATTTTAGCATTAGTATGTAAAATAACTTTTCCCGATGAATTCTCGCAAAATAGATGTTCCTGGAACATGTCGATCGGGGATGGAGTGAAATAATGACAGCAGCGTCAGCAATCTATCCCGGATTGTATTTTTTGATGCGGCTCTGAGCAGGGGTAGAGCATATCTTTTTAATATTGAAAGTTCATAGATAAGAGCGGAATTGAACATGGCATCAGCCTGTTCCTGAAAGGGGAATATATTCTGCAATTCACCATGTCTTACCGAATTCCAGCGACCAATTGTATCATTGGCACTGTAACCACGATAATGGAAGTCCCGAACTATCCGACGGATTAAACGTCCATCCGATGTAGACACCGGATGGGTATTATCAATGTTAAGCTGTG
>JABMPR010000200.1 GCA_013202895.1 bacterium
GAACACCAAAATGTGCCATTTCGCGCATAGCGATGGGAGCATTATCGGCAAAAATACGAGCGACCTCCTGATCTGCCCCCCAATCTGAACCTTTTACCGTATCCAGCCAATGAATGGTCGGGTTGTCGCCTTTGCCCTTTGCAGCGTTTCCCAGGGATGCCTGCATGCCCCCTTGGGCAGCAGCGGAGTGACTTCTCCTAGGTGGAACCAGGGACAGCATAGTCACATCTAAACCAGCGTGAGCGCTAGCGATGGCTGCTCGTTCACCGGCTAATCCAGCGCCAATGATAAGTACGTCTGATGTTAAGATCTTCATGACAGAATCCCTTCCAGTGGACCAGCCATAGCTATCACCGTGGCAGTACCTAAAATCGTATAAAACCAAAACAGAAAATAAAAGACAGCTTTTGCGTAATTTCGCACAAACCAGGTATCAGCAAACCATTTGACCAGTAAGCGATATATCCCAATAGCCATATGGGCCACGACGGTTACCATAAGAATTGCATAAAGAATCCAAAGCCCACTTTCCACACGTGAGGTTGCCACTTCAACTGTGAGTCCTACCTCCTGACCCAGGACACCCATATCCGTGAAAATGTTCCACAAGACTAAAAATAAATGGAAGGTACCGGTAGCCAGGACAATCATTCCGGTTCGTACTTGAATAATCCATAATGAGGTCTCAAAATGGGGTCTTAAACGAATATCAGATTTCGAATCCTGCTGCCAACCCTTATTGGAATTTTTAAGCAGTTCACCCAATTCCAGCATTTTTTTCCGCTCATGCAATTTGGCGGGTATTTTTCGACCGGCCCAAATGAAATGAATAAAAAAGACGATGGTGACCACCACAATCAGTGGTTGAGCAAGGGGGATAGTGTGTTCCAAAAAATTGGCTACAAAGCCATAAAGTTCTGCACTCACCAGAATACTACTCTCCAGTACCAGGTGACCTAGGATAAAGAGAGCCAGAAAAGCCCCAGAGGCACCGCTAATGCGCTCATCCCGAAGAGTTTTTCGGGCATTTTTAAAAGCGCTGCTCGTTTTTCCATGCCGAGTCTCTGCTTTCGGGTATAATTCAGTATCGACACCTGTCATGATACCAACTCCATTCTATGTTAAAAGGCTAATAAGATTTGCCGTTTTGATTGATTAAAAATCACTGGTTAAATATCGACTCCTCCAGGCAAATTTCAAGCATGAACTCAATTGAACTTCTCTTTAACTCATATGAATCTTCATGCTGTTTTATGCAAACATTAAACCAATTAAAGTGAATTTTAGGATATTTCTATTTTTTGACTCATAAGCGATTCTCCTGATCGTCTTCCCGAATCCAGGAGGATGAGGCGATCTCAGATCCAAGATTGCTTCGCGTTGCTCGCAAAGACACAAGCTATTAGCTATGTAAAATTTTCTGATTATCTCCCAGAAGAAAATAGAGAGAAACGAAATTTCAAAATCTGGGGTGGCAATGTTCGTCTCTGAACCTATTTTGTGGTCCCCAAATCAACCAAGGCCGAAGGAGCATGTATGAAAGACCGTATGATATCCCTGGATGTATTCCGAGGTTTGACTGTCGGGCTGATGATCCTGGTAAATAATCCAGGGAGCTGGTCCCATATTTATGGTCCATTACGCCACGCAAAATGGCATGGGTGGACTCCCACTGACCTGGTCTTTCCTTTTTTCCTCTTCATCGTCGGTGTTGCCATGGCGCTTAGTTTTGGGAAACGCATGGAAGCTGGAGCTGATGTTGCTGATCTCAAGAAAAAAGTCTGGTCACGGGGTGCAATAATCATAGGTCTGGGACTCTTTCTGAACGGCTTTCCGTTCAATATCCCGCTTAATGCACAGATGGCTGCTGACTTTGAATTTCTCGATATTTTCCGTCGATTTCTAGACCTCCGCTATTGGGGTGTTTTGCAAAGGATTGGTGCGAGTTACCTGATAGCCGGATTAATTATTCTGTATTTTCCACGGAACCTGAGTAGGATTATGGTATTTGGAGGTCTAGTCTTGGTTTATGAATTCTTCATGCGTGTTCCTCTTATAAATGGCTGGGGAGCAGGTAGTTTTGAATTACAGGACAATTTTGTTCGCTATCTGGATATCTTTCTATTCGGGGAAGCCCATCTGTATGGCGGGACCGGTGTAGCATTTGATCCGGAAGGGTTTCTTTCCACATTACCGGCTGTTCTCACCGTGCTCAGTGGTTTTTGGCTGGGAGAATATCTGCGTCAACCCATGAGTCACCAGGAAAAACTGAGCAATTTGAGTGTAATAGGTATCATCTTATTCATTATTGGATCGCTACTGAGTCTCATTGAACCGATCAATAAACAACTCTGGACAATTTCCTATGTTATCGCTATGGATGGATTGGCCGTACTCATGATCGTGGTCTCTTCATATATCATAGATGTAAAAAAGATGGATTTTTGGATAAAACCCGCCATCGTTTTTGGCAGCAATGCACTGGTGGTGTTTGTTGGATCAGGTATCATAGGCAGGCTGATGTATATGCTGAAAACGACTGACAATGAAGGAACGATCATTTCAATAAAAACGGCTCTCTACCAGGGTGTCTTTGTGCCTGTTGCAGGTGAATTAAATGGGTCTCTATTGTTTGCAATTACAAATATTCTGTTTTGGTTAGCAATTCTATGGTATCTGTATAACAAAAAAATCTTTGTCAAGATCTAAGCCTTGAACAATAAAATATGCCCTGCTAAAATTCCCGGTCTTTGGCAAAATCCATGGTTCTTGGTAATGGGTTAGTTGATTGTTCATACCATCAAATTTCAATTAAATCCTCACTGGCACGAAGGGCTGCAAAATGTTATGATACTACGATGATAAATCTACACAACCTGGCTTCTGATGCTGCACTTCAGGCAGGCAAAATTCTTCTAAAATATTACAAAAACTCTTATGATATTCATGATAAGGGGTATCACAACCCGGTGACAACTGCAGATCATGAGGCCGATGCCTTTCTTAAAGAATTTCTGATGCAGACGACGCCGAATTTCGGGTGGTTATCAGAAGAAACCATCGATACTGATGAACGCCTTGAAAAAGAGTATGTTTGGGTTGTTGATCCTTTGGATGGAACCAAAGAATTTATTGAAGGGGTACCCCATTTTGTTGTATCCATCGGATTGGTCAAAAATGGTCGTCCAATCCTGGGTGTTTTATACAACCCTATTCGTGAGGAATTGATCAGAACGGATGAGAGTGATGGCGTTTGGTTTAACTCTGAAAAAGCAGAGCTTTGCCAGCTGGAAAAACTGATTGAGGTTGGCTGCTTAAATAGTCGCTCAGAGACCCGCAGAGGTCTTTGGAAACCATGGACAGATCATTTCAGAGTTTTGAAGCCCATTGGTAGTGTGGCATACAAACTTGGTCTGGTTGCTGGTGGTCAGGAAGATTTTTTTGTGACCCTACGACCGAAAAATGAATGGGACATTTGTGCCGGGCATGCCCTGCTATTGGCGAACGGTGGATGCATGAAATCTATAACTGGTGGGGAAATTAAATACAATCAAAGAAATACGATTATCACACCGGGAATGGCAGGTGGTAATCCTATGTTGGTTGATGCTTTTGTAGCAAAATATTTAGAATATGAAAGAAGGTAGAATGAGCACCGAATCTAGGAGATTTGCAGCCTTTGACGTTCTGGGAGATAGGATCAGTTTTGTACGTCTGATCAATACAATGGGATCCGATGTTGAAATCGTAAACGGAGCTCGAGTCTCCTTTGGGAAACGCCGAGAAGAACTGGATGAAAAAGATCAGGTACTTATACAATATCTGGCAGATGAACGTCATACATCACCTTTTGAGCATGTGACATTTACCTTCCATGTGAAATGTCCTCTATTTGTGACCCGCCAATGGCACCGTCATCGCACCTGGTCCTACAATGAGATCAGTAGACGCTATACATCGATGAATCTTGAGTTTTATGTCCCTAAAGCCTATCGTCGACAGGCAGAAACCAACCGTCAAGCAAGTACAGATGATCTTATTTCAAGCACTGGAGATGGGCAAAATATTCAGGAATTGGTAAACAAACATACCCAGGAGGCTTTTGAGTTCTACGAGTCACTTATGGAACACGGTGTTGCCAGAGAACAGGCTAGAATGGTATTGCCTCAGAATATGTACACCGAAATGTACGCCACAGTGAATCTACATAATCTGATTCATTTTATCGAATTACGTATACATGTTGGCGCCCAATGGGAAATTCAGCAATACGCCTTGAAACTCCTGGATCTGGCTGAGGAAGCTGCACCCTTCGCTATCAAGGCCATTCGAAAAGCTCGGAACTGGTAGACTGATTGGGGATAGATGTTCAATTGAAGCTGCCAGTCGGAACTAACACATATTCTTTGGTTTATAATCTAAATTATATAATATTTAAAATGCGTGGAGTAAAAAAATGGCTAAAGTGAATGCAGTGTACGCCCAGTCTGGCGGCGTAACCAGCGTCATCAATGGATCAGCATTTGGAGTTATCAAATCCGCACAGGAATCTGGGATAATTGACAATATTTATGGTGGTTTATACGGTATCAATGGGGTCTTGGAAGAAAATTTGGTCGATATTGCACAGGAGGATCCGCGAGATATCGCACGTCTGCCTTTCACACCCTCTGCAGCATTCGGATCTTGTCGGAAAAAGCTCCCCTCGCTTGAGAAAAATCGGGCAGATTTTGAGCGCATCATTGAGGTGTTCAAAGCACACGAAGTCAGATATTTCTTTTACAACGGCGGAAATGATTCCATGGATACGGCTCAAAAAATCTCCCAACTGTCTCACGACATGGGCTATGATGTAACCTGCATAGGTGTTCCCAAAACTGTTGATAATGATCTCCCTGTTACGGATAACTCTCCGGGCTTTGGATCCGTTGCCAAATATAATGCAGTCTCACTTCGGGAGGCTTCCTTTGATGTGGCTTCCATGCATCACGACAGCACCAAAGCTTTTGTTGCAGAAACCATGGGAAGACATGCTGGCTGGATTGCAGCCTCGACCGCCATGGCTGCCCGGAATGAGAACGAAGGTCCCCATATCATTTTATTACCTGAGATCGCCTTCCGGGAAGACGTATTCCTGGCTGAAGTCGAGCGCATCCGAGCTAAAATTGGCTATTGTGTTGTTGCTGTTTCTGAAGGTTTACAAAACGAAGAAGGCAAATTTGTTGCAGATGCGGGAACAGTAGATATGTTTGGACACACCCAACTGGGTGGTGCCGGTGATTTTATATCCAATCTGATAAAGAACAAATTGGGGATTAAGGTGCACAATGCCCTGCCTGATTATTTTCAGCGTTCAGCCAGGCATATCGCGTCCAGAACTGATGTTGAACAGGCTATCGCCGTTGGCAAAGAGGCTGTCAAATTAGCTGTACACGGATTAAACGGTCAGATGGTGACCATTGTTAGAGAATCAGATTCACCCTATACCTGGACGGTCGGCCATACAGATATTTCGAATATTGCCAATAAAGAGAAAGTGCTTCCCGCGGAGTATATTCGTGAAGATGGTTTCCATGTTACTGACGCATTTAGAGACTACTGCAGTCCCCTCATTGAGGGAGAATTATGGCCGGATTACGCTGGTGGCATTCCAATTTATAGTCAACTAATACGTAATTTAGTACCCAAAAAACTGAACTAGTAATTAGTGGGCTAATCAGTAGTGCACTCTGGTATAGCAATATCGATTATCAAGCTTATGAATAATCCGCCAAATCGTCCGGAAAACGCTCTATGTACTGCCTGATCCCCGTGGGAAAACATAAGCCTAATTTCATGCGATAAAAGCGGTTGGAGTAGCTTTTTCGTTCGTCTATATTGACCCGCTTTTTGAAGTACACATGGTGGGCGTAGCTCAGTTGGTAGAGCGCGCGGTTGTGGTC
>JABMPR010000201.1 GCA_013202895.1 bacterium
GGTATCAGCAGTTTCTATCCCGAGCAGATCCAGGATAATCCCATTATTCCCAATATCATACTCACTTCATTTAAAAAATTTAATGAGGAAGTTCAATTGGATACGGCTATTTCTTATAAAAGTCAGATAACACTCAGTCCAAATGAAAATGTATTCTCGTTTGAGTTTACCGCCCTTAATTTTATCAATGCCGAAGAGAATAAATTCGCCTATAAAATGGATGGCTTTAATAAAGACTGGATCACTACAGATGCCTCAAACCGCATAGCCTCCTATACAAACCTTGATCCCGGTGATTACACATTCAGAGTGAAAGGCTCCAACAATGATGGCGTATGGAACGAGACAGGAACATCTATCAAGATTACTATCTTGCCACCCTGGTGGAGGACGGTTTGGGCCTATGGCGTATATATTCTGGCATTAGGATTTGCCTTCTATCGATATAGAAATTTTGAATTAAATCGAGCAAAACTTAATCAAAAATATGAGATGGAACATTTCGAGGCGACCAAGCTCAAGGAAATGGATCAGGTAAAATCCAGGTTCTTTGCCAATATCTCACATGAATTTCGAACACCCCTGACGCTCATTCTAGGACCACTGGGAAAAATGCTTGGCAAACTAAAAGGTAGTGAGTGGGACCAAGATCTGAATCTAATGCAGCGTCAGGCTAAACAGCTCCTGGATCTTGTAACCCAATTGCTTGACCTCTCCAAACTGGAAGCTGGAAAGATGAAAATTCTGGTTTCCCAACGAAATATTGTACCCCTGTTGAAAGGGCTAACCCAGTCGTTCGCCTCCCTTGCTGATCGTGACAATAAGACTCTGAGTTTTATCACTGAATTGGAAGACATCCAGGTCCATGTGGACAGGGATGCCATGACCAAGATCATCAATAACCTCTTATCCAATGCCTTCAAGTTTACTGAATCGGGTGCTGCCATTCAAGTTGATGTCCAGAACCTTCAGCCAGCAAAGCCTGATGGTAATGGCCACCTTTCTATCACAATCAGGGATGATGGTATTGGTATCCCGGAGGAACGACTTAATCAAATCTTTGATCGTTTCTATCAGGTTGATAATAGTGAAACACGTGAGCGGGAAGGGACCGGTATTGGTCTGGCCCTAACCAGAGAATTGGTGGAATTACACCATGGCTCTATTGAGGTGAGCAGTGCAGAATCAACAGGGACCACCTTCACCATCACATTACCCCTGGGGGCCGACCATCTCAAACCAGAAGAGGTTTCTGATTCAGCAGAAGACTTAGCAGATGAAGCCCTGGAGGATCAGCTGGTAGATGAAACAGATGTTACTTCCTCGTCTCAGACAGTAGTTGATGAATCCCAGCCAATCCTGCTCATTGTTGAAGATAATCCTGATGTCCGTAATTATATCAAATCCGACCTCAATGATCATTACAACTGTCACGAAGCTGTTGATGGGGAAGCAGGATTGGAACAGGCTCTGGATCTTATCCCTGATCTGATTATCTCTGATGTGATGATGCCCAAAATGGATGGTGTGGAATTTTGTCGACGGATCAAGACTGAAGAACGTACCAGTCATATTCCGGTCATCCTCTTAACTGCAAAGGCGGATTTGGAGAGCAAGCTGGAGGGCTTGGAAACTGGAGCCGATGATTATCTCACCAAACCCTTTGAAGTTGAAGAGCTGCAGGTCAGAATAAAGAATTTGATTGAGCAGAGAGAGCTTCTCAGGGAGCGCTTTAAACAGGATCTAAGTCTGGTTCCAGCGGACTTGAACCTACCCTCAATGGATGAGCAATTTCTGGAAAAAGCAATTGGGATTATTTCAGATCATTTTTCGGATCAAAAATTCAATGTAGACGTCTTCTCCAGGAAGATCTTTATGAGTAGGCAACACTTGCACCGCAAACTGAAATCTATCACAGGTCGCACCGCAGTGGAGTTCATTCGCTTTATCCGTCTAAAAAGTGCAGCACTGCTATTACGTAAAGAACAGGGCACAATTAGCGAGATTGCCTACGAAGTAGGATTTAGTAGCCTGCCTCATTTTTCCAGGGCATTTCATGATGAATTTGGATGTTCACCATCAGCATATCTAGCAAAGCACAAGGCTGGGGATTAAGGAACACACGTAATCACCGCTGATTAGGCAAGTATTTATCCAGAGAAGACCCTGGCTCTGCACATGTACTGGCGTATCCCGATACGCCCCGTCAATGATGATGATTAGTTTTTAATTATTATAAACCAGCCCAATTTTTAGATTCCTGAATCCTCCATACAATGCAATTGCCCCCTGCCCTGCTCAACCCGAAAATCATCTAAACACCCAAAAACCGCTTAAATGTTACATCCAGGCAAACATATGTTACATACGGATAAGTCAAATCTAACTATAGCCCCTAAGTTTTTGATGAATATTGAGAACAACTGATATTGGACAAAAAGAGAGCCACAAATGGGAGATAAACCGATGATATTAAAACATGCTTTCTGTTTATTAGCGTACCTTTGTTTAACAC
>JABMPR010000202.1 GCA_013202895.1 bacterium
CTACTGTTGCGCAAATTGTTAAATAATCCAGAGTTCAAGAGAAATTTCATCCTCACAGGATGTGATTTACTAAACACGGCATTTGAAACTCAAAATGTTCAATCTACACTATTAGCGTATAGAGATTGGATGCAACCCTCAATAGCCGATCATTTTAGTAGATGGGGGCATAACAATATGTCACATTGGGATTACCAATTGAACATCATGTTAAATTTTGCCTTTCACCGGCCCACATATATGCGTCAGGACATGCATTTTTACTTTGATATTGGCTCTGTCAATCAGCTTACAATTAATGTTAGCCCTGCTGGTGCTGGAGAAGTGCGAGTTCACTCAATCACACCATCAGCCTATCCCTGGGATGGTCAATATTTTGACGATGTTCCTATAGATCTCGAAGCCCTGCCAACACCTGGCTATGAATTCTCTCACTGGGCGGGCCATGGAAGCACAGATCCTGACCTGACGCTGGAATTGGTGCTCGATTCAGAATTAACCGCAGTCTTTGTTCCTTCGCCAGACGGACCCTTTGACCTGGTAATAAACGAGATTAATTTTAATTCTGCGGCTGAATTTGATGCCCATGATTGGGTGGAGCTATACAACGCCTCATCCATTGGCGCCCCACTAAATGGATGGACATTTAGTGATGCAAATAATGACAATATTTTTGTCATTGATGATATTATTTTGGATGCCTTTGAATATTTAATTATTTGTAATGATACAAGCTCATTTAGAGCCATTTATGGATCTGAACCTCGTGTTCTTGGTGATCTTGATTTCAATTTTAGCAATGGTGGTGAGTTGTTGCGATTATTTAGCTATGATGGCAGCCTGGTTGACAGCGTAAGTTATGATGATGAAGCACCCTGGCCAACTGGAGCTGATGGAGACGGTCCTACTCTGGAGCTTACCCACCCTGCGCTTGACAATGGTTTAAGCTCAAGTTGGGCGGTTTCTGATATGCTGGGTACTCCCGGTCTCCAAAATAGTCGCTATGCTATACCCGTGGGTGCGGACGGACAGAATTTCCCAACAGATATATATGTTGGCTTAGCCTATCCAAATCCATTCAATGCCCAACTGTCCATCCCTTATTCTATACCTGCCCTGGAAGATGTAAGTGTTCTGATATTTGATATTAGGGGGGCTTTAGTATTTACTGAGACGATAACACCCGGACCGACAGGTCGTTCAGTTTATCACTGGGATGGAAGAAATAATTCAGGTCAGGATTGTGCTTCAGGGATGTATATCATACAAATGAGGCAAATGCAAATAAATGTTAGTTTGAAAGTGGCTCTTCTGCGATAAACCAAACTATTTTAGTTTTAATGTACCGAATACTGAAGGTTTCTGGTATGAGTTATCCCGGGTTGCCCACCAGGCAATTTTGGCATCCCTAGTGTTGGTATCATTATCATTAACATGAATATCCAATCCCAGAAATTCATATGCTGCTCCGCTGCTGCTGATAGAATTCCAGGGGATCGACAATTCCATTTGATATCCACCACTCATTTTTTTCTGAGCTAAAATAATCGTTTCAGAAATATTTCCGATGCTTGCGCCAACTACTGGACTATCTAAAATGCATCTTAATTGGAAATCATCGTTTCCATAAAATGAAGATTTACTATTATCCACATCTAAATAAATCTCAATCCCATCTTTCATGTAATCAATCGAGGAATTTGTACTGAGGATATCATCCTTAACGCTTACCAGAAAATATAAGTTTTCTGAATCCCAGGCAGCTTTATACCAGGCACTTAAATCCGCAGCATCCGCTCGTCCTTTAATGATGAGATTATTGAGGTCTAATTGTTCATAGGCCTGCCATACGCTATCCGCTTCCCCATCGATAATGGGTGCAATTAATGCTCCGGGAATTGTAACACCAGTAAATTCGCCATACTCGATTCTTGCTTTATCGCTTTCTATGCTTCCCATCTCATTTGATACAATCACATGATATTGACCAGCACGCCGTGATCTTGGACTATGGTGTAGAACTATTTGAAACATATCTGCCCCCGGCATAAGTTCTCCATTTCTATACCACTGATATGAAATTGGATAGCCCCTGGTTTTCACACTCAGGATTGCTCCATATCCATCTTCAATAGTTTGACTCCGAGGTTGTTCTATAATGGTCGGTGCTTGAATACCAATACTTTGCACATAGATCGAAGGGTCAAGCGGTTTCAGGGATTCAACCATTCCTGGCATAAAATCACAATATTTGGTATTGGTTTTACGTGCCTGATCAAATAGCCAGCGCTTGGCCTGCCAACGACCAGGTCGCTGCCCTTTGCCATTCCAATAATCTATGAGTCTCTCGAATCCATCAGTCCGCGAGATACTCCATGGTTGGCGACTCAACTCAAATTTTTTATGAGTCCACCAATTCCATCCAATGTTAGCTGTTTCAAGAAATTCGGTGGATCGTTTATATACCTCCCAGGGAGGATCCTGCTCCCCTGTTTCTCCATGCCAGAGTGGGATGTCGTACTTATCTCTTAAATCATCCCAGCGTTGAATTGTGTTTTGGCTGCTGCTTGGTGGGTAGGAATGGAAAGCCAGGACCAGATGGGAATCCCAGTCGAGGGGTTCCAGAATATTGAAATTCTGAGCCCAATCATCCCCTTCGATGAAAATGATACCGTCAGTGTCAGTTTCGCGTATAACCCGGCTTATTTTCAGGTATAACTGCCTAAGCATACCTGGGTCTACTCCTGGATATCTGGCTAACAGAGGTTCATTCAACAGGTCATAGCCAACGATACATTTGTATTCGACATACCGCCTCGTAATCTTATCCCATAAATCCAGCGTTAAGGGCCAATATACCTCGCTTTCAGTCCATAGCCTGGCCCTGCCATCACTATCAGATATATTCTCCGCATTCTGCCCGCCAGGAGCTCCATGGAGATCCCAGATTACACCCATACCTATTTCTTCGCACCAGTCTACCAGATTATCAAGAATTTCAAAATTTTCCTCGCTATAGAGATATGGAGGATAAGCTGGTTGATTCTCCCTTGGTTGGATCATAGAGGCCAATAATGGTATTCTCAGTGTGTTAACACCCCATGATCGCATTATCTCAACATCTTCTTTTGTAACAAAGTTCTCATAATACAGGGTCCAGAATTTTCGAGCGTTGCGCTGACCAATAAGATCTTCAATAGCGGCTTCCAGTTGGCGTGGTCGATTCAGTTGACCACTACCCCACATATAGCCTTCCGGCAAGAGCCAGCCACCAAGCCCTATTCCTCGCAGCTGGACAACTTCTCCCGTGTTTCTGCTAACAATATCCTGACCATTCGTTGTGAAATAGGCCTGGGCATTTATGAACATCAAAAGAATGCTCACCAATTTGATAACCTGTTTTGATTTTGTGGGTGAAAGTTTACGCATGTTGATTTCCTCAGCAACAATCTAATACAGAAATAATTGATAGTGTGGTGAATTGGATTCGATTTAAGGAGGAGAAAATGAGCTTGCTTATCCTAACCCCGATTTTTCGGGGTGTAGATAAGTACGCCCGACATCTATCTACACCTCGTTACGATAGATAAAGGATTCTAGAGATAACCACGGCGTTGAAGCCATTCCCTACCGGCTGTATTTTTGAAATATCTTTCTCGCACACGGGCTTCAGTGGCACTCACAAACTTTTCGTAATATACTAAATTCCAGTTTGTTCCTCGACGAGTCCACTTGCTCAGACCGGAATTATGATTCATAATTCGTCTCTCAAGATTCCTGGTCATGCCGACATAATTCAAGCCCTCACTTGATTGTATCACCCACACAAACCAATGAACACCGTTCATGATTAATAATACTTCCCATTTAAAGCAATATTTTATTAAGCTTGCTTATCGTAACCCCGATTTTTCGGGGTGTAGATAAGTACGCCCGACAGGATTCGAACCTGTGGCCTCTTGCTCCGGAGGCAAGCGCTCTATCCAACTGAGCTACGGGCGCATTACGATACAGTAGTCATGGCCACTGTCATTCATGCATATTTCAAATGCTGTAGCGAAGGTGCCTGTCCGACGTAGTTCGAAGAACGAAGGCGGAAGCTACGGGCGCATATTAAAAGCGGGCTGAATAGTAATCCTTTATTGTCGCAATTCTATTTTAAGCTATTCTCAGCTGCTTTGACAGTATTCGAAAGCAGCATGGCAATAGTCATTGGACCAACGCCTCCTGGTACGGGTGTTATAGCAGATACTTTTCCAAGTACAGCCTCGTAATCAACATCTCCCACCAAACGATATCCCCGTTCTCGAGTAGAATCATCCACCCGATTTATACCTACATCAATGACAACCGCTCCTTCTTTAACCATATCTGCTGTAATAAATTTTGGTACGCCCGCGGCAGCAACAATTATATCGGCCTGTCGCGTATGATAACCCATATCCGGCGTTCGCGTATGAACCAATGTGACCGTGGCATTTCCCAATTCACTTTTTTGCAGCATTAAGTTTGCCAAAGGTTTGCCGACAATATTTGAGCGCCCAACAATGACTACATGTTTTCCAGAGGTCTTAATGTTATAAAAGCGAATGATCTCCAAGATTCCGGCAGGTGTGCAGGAAACAAAGCCATCTAAGCCCAGAACTAAACGACCCACGCTAACTGGATGAAATCCATCCACATCTTTATCAGGATTGATAGATTCAATGATCAATTGTGAATCTATGTGATCTGGAAGCGGCAATTGAACCAAAATCCCATGGACAAGGTCATCATTATTTAGCTGGGATACTAACTGCAGTAACTCTGCCTGACTGGTTTCCATTGCAAGTCTCAGAACATTGGAATTGAAGCCTAATTTAGCACTCTGACGCTCTTTTGATCTTACATAGACCTGAGATGCAGGATCTTCGCCTACCAGAACTGCTGCGAGACCTGGTTTTATACCCTGTGCCTCAAGCTTTGCAATACGTATTTTGAGATCAGCTTTGATTGCAAGCGATACATCCTTTCCAAAAAGTATCTGGGGCTTATTTGGCAACCGCTGTACTCCTGGATTCGCGAATCACTACAACCTTGATTTGTCCCGGATATGTCATCTCTGCTTCGATCCGTCCAGCAATCTCAAGACTCAGTGTCTGGGCCTTGTTGTCATCAACTTTATCACTTTCAACCATAACACGAACTTCGCGACCTGCCTGAATCGCATATGACTTAGAGACCCCTTCAAATCCTGTAGCAATTCCTTCCAAATTTCGGAGTCTCTTGATGTAACTCTCCAAGGTATCACCACGCGCACCACGTCTGGAACCACTGATGGCATCTGCAGACTGCACTAGAGCGGATAGTGGTCCCGTCATGGGAACTTCTTCATGGTGCGATTCAATAGCATTTACAACTGTATCCGGTTCACCAAATTTCCGTGCGTATTCACCGCCGATAAGTGCATGTGTCCCATCAGTATTTCGATCTATTGCTTTACCAATATCATGCAGAAAACCGGCTCGACGAGCCAACATGCCATCCATTCCAAGTTCTGCCGCCATTAGGCCGGTTAACCAACCGACTTCAACACTGTGCTTCAAAATATTCTGACCATAGCTTGTTCGATATTTCAATCTTCCAACAAGCTGCATGATTTGAGCGTGTAAAGCAGGCAATTGTAACTCAGATAAAGCTTCCTCAGCTGCAACCCTCATTTCCTCATCCACTTCTTCGGTGGCCTTTTTGATCATCTCTTCAATCCGTGATGGATGGATTCTACCATCCTGGACCAAATTTGTCAAAGCAATCCGTGCTATTTCACGACGTACAGGATCAAAACCGGATAAGACAACCGCCTCAGGCGTGTCATCAACAATGAGTTCCACCCCGGTTAATTGCTCAAAAGTACGGATATTTCTTCCCTCGCGTCCAATGACTCGACCCTTCATTTGATCAGAGGGTAATTCTACCACCGATACCGTCGATTCAGCCGTGTGATCAGCTGCAGAGCGTTGGATAGCAGCAATTACTATCTTATTGGCATCCTTTGTGGCATTCATGGTTGCCTCTTCACGAATCATCTTGCCAATCTGAGTAGCCTCTGCCTGAGCTACTTCTTTCAAATTTTCAACCAAAGTACTTTTGGCTTCTTCCCGGGTCATGCGCGAAATTTGTTCAAGCTTTTGATTTTCAAGTTCGATTAATTCATCATAATTGGTTTTTTCCGCGCTGACTTCGTTCAAAGCTTGAGATACCTGGGCCTCAGTCTTTTTTATCTCGATATCTCGCCGATCAAGTGCTTCTGATTTGTTATCTAATTTGTTTTCACGATTGGATAAATTACGTTGATTTTCACGAACTTCCTTAAGTTTAGCCTGGGCTTCAAGCTCCGCCTTTTGGATCATGTTGATAGCTTCGTCCCTGGCTTCCAGCTCCTTCTCTTTTTTTATGTTGCGAGCTTCCATTTCGGCTGCAGCAAGGATCTGCTTTGCCTGTGTGCCGGCAACTTTGGCTTTCATTTTATAGTTATATGAGACAAGTGGTATTGCAATGCCAAATCCCAAAATGACTGCAATAAGGGGGATAAACATCGAATAATCCATAGGTTCAACCTTTCATATAGAATGAAGACCTTTGGAAATTTTATGCCTGTAAACAGGAAATCGGTGCGATCACACCGCTAACTGGAATGCTATGCCTTAAGTGCTAAGTGTTTCGTCGATGAGCTCGGTAAGCGCTTGAACGCGCTCTTCAAATCTATCCACTATCTTGTCTTTATCTTGTCGGGCTGAAAAGAGTTCATCCGTAATATTCATCCCCGCCAAAATGGCAACCTTCCCCTCTTCTTGAGTGGAATTGGCACCGTCATCAACTTCTCTCATTTTCATATCGACGTAATTTGCAACTCCGGTAATATAGCTAGAATCCGCCTTACCCTTAATGGTGTATGACTTTCCATATATAGTGACTTGCACTGTATTATTGTCAGGGTTGTTCATTACATCGTTCACTTATTCATTTCGCACTAGGCTAGAATTCGCGTCATAAAACTTCCAGCTCCGCATCGATCATTTCAATTATACTATTCAGCTTACCACGAACTGCGGATTTATTTCCAACAGCA
>JABMPR010000017.1 GCA_013202895.1 bacterium
ATCAGATCATTGAAAAAAAAGCCAGGGGTGCTGCCTTATCTGTTGCTGAAATTACGGATTTTATCAACGATTTTACCAGGGAAACAATTCCTGACTACCAGATGTCAGCTCTGCTTATGGCTATTTTTATCAATGGAATGAATGCCGAGGAAACGCTGGCTTTGACAAAGGTGATGCTGGATTCCGGGGAGCGCATGGATTTTTCAGATGCTCCAGGATTTGTAGCCGATAAACACAGTACAGGAGGTGTGGGAGATAAAGTATCCATCTTATTGGCTCCAATCCTCGCTGTTTTGGGTGTGCATATACCCATGATCTCCGGAAGGGGACTGGGGCACAGCGGGGGTACTCTGGATAAACTTGAGTCCATCCCTGGATTTAATGTAAATCTTGATCTGAATTTCTGGCGCGAATTGGTCATTAATGAGCATGTTGGGCTAATTGGTCAAACCGCAAAAATATGTCCAGCGGATAAAAAATTATACGCGTTGAGAGATGTAACAGCAACCGTACAATCCATCCCGTTGATTTCTGCCAGCATCATGAGCAAAAAGATTGCTGAGGGAATCGATGGCCTGGTTCTGGATGTAAAAACAGGCAATGGAGCCTTTATGAAAACCCTTGATGACTCGCGGGCTTTAGCTCAGAGTCTGGTTTCAATTGGGCAGGGTTATGGGCTAAAAACTAGCGCTCTTATCACTGATATGAATCAACCCCTGGGATCCGCCATCGGGAATTGGTTTGAGATTAAAGAATCTGTTTTAGGTCTCCAGGGCAAGGGTCCAGAAGATTTAATGGCTGTGACATTTGCTTTGGGAGCAGAGATACTGAGAATGAACCAACCCGAGTTGTCGCAAGAGACAGCAATTGCCATGCAGCAGGAGACCATATTGGCTGGCTCTGCATTCGAGAAGCTGGTACGTATCACGGAATTGCAGGGGGGAGATAGTCGGGTTCTAGTGGATCTGGATGCCTATCCAAAGGCAAAGTACACCAAAACCATTCTGGCAGAACAAGCTGGTTATCTTGCCCGCATAGATACGATGGCATTAGGGTTCGCTGGGATCCAACTAGGGGCTGGTCGTCGGAAAATCAGCGATAAAATCGATTATTCCAGCGGTATGTATATCCTGCGAAAATTGGGCGATCAAATTCAAGCCGGAGCTGAATTGCTAATCCTCCACTCCAATCAAGAACAAGCATTAGACGAAGTCATTGGACAGCTGTCCCAGGCTTTCACCATATCAGATGCAAGCCCAGAAACGCCTCCACTCATTGTAGAACGAATAGAATAGTTATGCTCTATTAAGTTCTAGCACTTACCTCTATTGGATATAGCATAACGCACCATCAGTTGCTTATAGCCAGCTCACCAGTTCAGGCCGGCAGTCCTTGCAAAACCTCCATATCTCATCAGCATTTGAGGGAGATTCTTGAAATTCCTGGCTTATCGCTATCTATTGAAAACCAAAATTGGCGAATCCTCAATTGCATAAAAACTTTAATATATTTGAATTAGATCATTTTTACGGTTTGAAGCGCCACATTCATCAACTATATGTTGCCCCGATGATGAATGAGATATTATTAAGGATTAATACCAAGATATGATCAGTACAAATAATGTTAGTTTAACTTTTGGTGGACAGAAACTCTTTGAAGATGTAAATATTAAATTTACACCTGGAAATTGTTATGGACTAATTGGTGCAAATGGGTCCGGTAAATCAACATTTCTTAAGCTTTTAGCCGGTGAAATTGAGATGCAAAAGGGTAGCATCAGCATGGGTTCCGGCGATCGGATGTCCGTATTAAAGCAAGACCAGTTCGCTTATGATGACCATACAGTTCTTGAAACCGTCCTCATGGGTAATGAGAGACTATATCAGATTATGGAAGCAAAAGATGCGATTTATATGAAGCCCGATTTTTCAGATGAAGACGGTATGAAGGCTGCTGAGCTGGAAGGCGAATTTGCTGAATTGAATGGCTGGGAAGCGGAATCCGAAGCACAGGTACTCCTGGCTGGTTTGGGAATAGGAGCAGATTATTCTGATAGATCAATGCGTGAATTGCGGGGTTCAGAAAAGATCAAAATCCTTCTGGCGCAGGCTCTATTCGGTAATCCTGATATCTTATTATTGGACGAGCCTACCAACAATCTTGATATCAAGGCCAAGGACTGGTTGGAACAATTCCTGCTTAAATTTAAAAATACTGTAATCGTGGTTTCCCATGATAGACATTTTCTGAATAAGGTCTGTACTCAGACCGCTGATATCGATTATGGCAAGATCACAACCTATGCCGGTAACTATGATTTCTGGCGACAATCAAGCGAATTGGCCCAAAATTTACGCAATAATCAAAATAAGAAGGCTTCGGAAAAGGCCAAGGATCTCAAGGCATTTATTGCCAGATTTTCGGCTAACGCATCAAAATCCAAGCAGGCAACATCCAGACAGAAACAATTGGAAAAGCTGGAGCTTATTGATTTGCCGCCCTCAACCCGAAAGTATCCCTACATTCATTTTGAGCCGGAAAGAGAAACCGGAAAAGATATCCTCACGGTGGAGGGACTCTCAAAAAGTATAGACGGTGTAAAGGTATTGGACGATGTTTCCTTCACCATAAACAAAGGCGACAAGACCATATTTCTCGCAGAAAATGAGCTGGTCACCTCAACCCTCTTTGATATTATTTATGGTAAAACCGAAGCGGATGCAGGGCAGCTGAATTGGGGAATTACGACGGCCCAGGATTATTTCCCAAAAGACAATGCTGAATATTTTGACTCTGGAAAGTATAATCTGATTGAATGGCTGCGCAGATATTCAAAGGATCAGCATGCTCCTTATATCCGCGGATTGCTGGGGCAGTTACTGTTTTCTGGTGAGGACGCCTTTAAAAAGACCAATGTCCTATCAGGTGGCGAGAGAGTGCGCTGTATGTTTGCCAAAATGATGGTATCCGGAGCAAATGTTCTGCTGCTGGACGGTCCAACAAATCATCTGGATCTGGAAAGCATTACCGCCATCAATGAAGGCTTAATCCGATTTAAAGGTAATATTCTGTTTTCTTCTCATGACCATGAGTTCAATCAGACTGTAGCGAATCGGATCATCGATCTTGATGCCCATGTCCTTGATGTAAATTATGTCAGCTATGATAAGTATCTAGGCTTGGATTGATGGGAGAGTAGCGCTGATACATATTTTCAGATTTTGAGATTACACTAAATGGTTGATAATGGTCTGGACCAATAAGGGTGTAGAAAAGCCCAATGTAAGCAGCTATGAATACGAG
>JABMPR010000018.1 GCA_013202895.1 bacterium
CATCTGGTTTACAAACACCTTCCAATGTATTATTGCCGCCGACTTGAGAGAATCTTTTGAAAAGGTAAGAGATCAGACATTAAAGGTTGAGGCAAAAGATTCGTGAGCCGGCTAAAAGTTAGAGCGTACATAAATTCTAATTACCGCTAACAATGAACAACACGATCGGGGAGTGAAATAGACATATGGCTACTAAACTTGGAAAATTGCTGACGGAACAGCGAAATCCCAATAGCATGAATCTGGATTCAGACTCAATCCGTGATATTCTGGAAATTATTAATCATGAGGATCAGCTTATAGCCAAATGTGTTGCCGAACAAATGGATGATATTGAGCAGGCGACAGATCTCGTGGATAAAGCTTTTCAACAGGATGGTCGTCTCATATATGTCGGTGCTGGTAGCTCCGGTCGCCTTGCAGTTCTGGATGCATCCGAAATACCACCCACATATAACGCCAGCCCTGATCGGGTTCAGGGATTCATCGCCGGTGGTGATACCGCTTTACGGACAGCTGTCGAAGGGGCTGAGGACTATCCCGAAGATGGACGCAAACTTATGGATGAGATCGGGATCTGCAGCTCCGATGTGGTGATGGGGATTGCTACCAGTGGAGTTACTCCATTTGTGCTCGGGTCGCTTGAACGTGCTCGTGAACTGCGAGCATCCACAGTCTTTTTTACCTGTGCGGATCGGAGTCATATTGACATTGATGTAGATGTCCTAATCTCAGTCCCTGTGGGACCCGAGGTGGTCACTGGATCAACCAGAATGAAATCTGGAACGGCTACCAAAATGGTACTCAATATGATTTCCACCACTGCCATGATTAAACGCGGCAAAGTCTATGAAAATTTGATGGTGGATCTTAAAGCGACCAATGTGAAGTTGGAAGATCGTGCTCGCCGCATTATCTCTACTATCACAAGTTGTAGCTACGAAGAAGCCAGCGATTTACTGGCATCTGCTGATAACTATGTCAAAGTTGCGCTGGTGATGTACAAAAGCAATGCCGCTGCAGAAGAAAGTCGGCTATATTTGGACCGTTTTGATGGTAATGTGCGACAAGCAGTAGCGGAAATAGAAAAAACAAGTACTTAGGATAGATAAACGGGTACCAGGAGAAAACATTAATGAACGTCAATGAATTTATTTTTAGAGAATATGATATCCGTGGAGAGGTTGCAGTAGATTTCCCCGAGGAGGTTGTAGTCGCTCTGGGAAGGGCATTTGCATCTATTGTTAAACGTCGAGGTGGGAAAAAAATCACCCTTTCAGGTGACATTCGCCTGACAACCCCTCAGCTAAAAGAGTATTTTAAAGCAGGCGTGCTGTCAACTGGCATTGATGTCATGGATATTGGCATTTTACCAACCCCGGGAAATTATTTTAGTGTTTTCCATTTTGATGATGTCGATGGTGCCTGCCAGATCACCGGTTCCCATAATCCTCCAGAGTTTAATGGCTTCAAACTCACCTATAACAAACTAGCCTTTTTTGGTGAGGATATTCAGGACATGCTCAGTTTGATAAAAAGTGATGATTTTGAGCAGGGTGACGGAGTCGCTACAGAATACGATTTGCTGCCCGAATACACCCAAAATGTTATTAATGGGATTGACTTGAAGCGGCCCATGCGAATTGTCATAGATGCTGGGAATGCTGCAGCTGCCCTTTGTGCGGTTGAGATTTATGAGAAATTGGGTTGTGAAGTAACAGCCCTGTATTGCGATGTTGACGGGACCTTTCCGAATCACCACCCCGATCCCACAGTCCTGGCAAATCTAAAAGATATTCGGGATGAGGTTAAACGAGGCGGCTACGATGTCGGTCTGGCTTTCGATGGAGATGCTGACCGTTTGGGTGTCATCGATGAAAAAGGGAATGTGGTTTGGGCTGATTATCAAATGATCCTGTTTGCCCAGGATGTGATTAAGTCCAAGGATGATAAAATTATTTTTGATGTTAAATGCTCCCAGGCTCTTGAAGAAAAGATCATCGAATTCGGTGGCACACCAGTGATGTACAAAACCGGACATTCCCACATTAAATCTCATATGAAGACCCTCAATTCTCCCTTTTCCGGTGAGATGAGCGGGCATCTGTTTTTTGCAGATAGATATTTTGGTTTTGATGATGCCATTTACAATGGTGGGCGCATGTTGGAATTATTATCCAAAACCGATCGTCCGCTATCAGAGCTGATTGCTGAACTTCCCCAGTACCATTCCACACCAGAGATTCGCTTGACCTGTAATTCCGATTCTGAAAAATTTGAAATAGCTGAAAAAGCAGCGGAATATTTCAAGATGAATTATGATTGCATCGATGTTGATGGTGTCCGTATTCGCTTTGGTGACGGTTGGGGGCTTGTAAGGGCATCCAATACACAGCCTGTTCTAGTGGTGCGCTTTGAAGCCAAAACCAGGGAACGGATGGAAGAGATTCAAGCATTGGTCATGTCAAAAATCGGGGAATTTGGCGAGGTACGCCTTGACGAAGGGCATTGAGCAACGTAAGCGAGATCACTTAAGTCTTGCGCAAGATGAAGCTTTAAAGTTTTCAATCTCCGCCGGCTTTGATCGCTGGAGATTCATTCATAATGCGCTTCCAGAGCTGGATCTTCA
>JABMPR010000203.1 GCA_013202895.1 bacterium
AGACAAACAGGCGGTCAATTTTCGCAAAATGCTATTGTCAGTGGCTGATGACATTAGGGTCATAATTATAAAATTTGCAGATCGCCTTCACAATATGCGCACTCTAGAATATTTACCTGCGGTAAAACAGAGACGAATTGCCAGAGAGACCAGAGACGTTTATGCACCACTGGCGCACCGTTTAGGGATGTATCGAATCAAATCCGAGATGGAGGATCATGTCTTTAAGATCCTTGAACCAAAAGCATCAAATGAACTTGATAAGCTGATTCCCAAACGTCAGGCGTTTTTTGAAAAATATATTCAAAAATTTTTAAAACCTGTTATCGAACGGATGGAAACAGCCGGTATTGAAGCCAATTATAAAAGTCGCTTCAAATCCCACTTCTCTATTCATCGCAAAATGCGGGATCAGAATCGTCCTTTTGAGGACGTATTCGATATTTATGCGCTGCGGATTATCGTAGACCATCTGGAAGAATGTTACAGTGTCTTAGGATTAATCCATACTTTTTATCAACCCATTCAAGAACGCTTCAAAGACTTTATTGCTCAGCCAAAAGCCAATGGCTATCAAAGTATCCAGACCACTGTGGTTGGACCGGATGGTTTTCCCGTTGAGGTTCAGGTACGAACCTGGGAAATGGATCGGACAGCCGAAGAAGGCGTAGCTGCCCACTGGCAATATAAAGAACGCTCGTCCAAATCCAGCGCTGAGGATATTGACCAACAGGTGACCTGGTTAAGGAATCTGGTAGATATTCTTCAGACAGAGGATAGGACTACTTCACATCAATTCATGGATTTACTCAAGATCGATCTCTACAAAGATGAGATTTTTGTCTATACACCACGGGGCGAAGTGCGAATGCTACCCCTTGGTGCAACACCTCTGGACTTTGCGTTCGATGTACACTCCCAGGTTGGCCTGCATTGTATTGGCGCAAAGGTTAATGGACGGATTAAACCCTTGAATAGTGAGTTGGTAAGTGGTGATAAAGTTGAGATTATCACTAGTGATTCCCAAAAGCCCAACACATCCTGGTTAAAATTTGTTAAAACCTCTAAGGCAAAATCTAATATTCGAAAATGGATTAAGGGCCAGGAGTTCAAAGAGAGTCTTCGCTTGGGCAAGGAAATCCTGGAAAAGGAATTACGCCGGATCCATAAATCCAGAGAATGGAAGCACCTCAAAGATCCACATCTCGGCTTGAAATTTGAGTCTGAGGAGAAAATGATAGCTTCCATCGGTTCCGGACATCGAACCGTTTCCTCGATTCTGACGAAATTCTTTGCTGAAGAATATGCAAAACCGCGTCCGGAAAAATCAGAAAGTCAATTAGGAGAATCTTTTCTAAGGCGGGCACGACGCAATATTAAGGGTGTTTCCATCCATGGTATTGATAATATGATGATCAGCTTTGGCAAATGTTGTAATCCCATACCTGGTGATCCTATCGTGGGATTTATTACCAGAGGTCGTGGAATTACTGTTCACCAGAAAAGTTGCGTAACTGTTGGCAGCAATCTGGTGGAGAAAGAACGGATAATAGATGTAGATTGGTCTGTTGCGAAATCACAGACCTTTTTGGTGCGTCTTAAAATTCTCGCCCAGGAACGAAAAAATCTGGTGCGGGATGTTACTGAGATCATTTCAATACATGATATAAATATTGACACTATGTCTATGAAGGTCGATGGTGATGTTGTCACCGGTCTGGTCATCATAGAAGTGGAGGGTGTCAAGCAATTAGACCGATTAAAATCAAAACTATTGGCTTCAGATGGTGTTATTAGCGTTGAACGCGAATAATCCTGAAGATAAGAAAGGACAACTGATGCAAATCACTTACACAAAAAAAGATGTCGCCAAAAAGACGGCAGAAAAACTGGGTCAGAAAATATTCCAGACCGAGGAAATAGTCGACGGAGTTTTTACTGTCTTGCGCGAAATGATGAGCGGCGATGATCAGAATATTCGTATCGAAGTACGAAATTTTGGTGTGTTTGAGGTAAAGCCGACCAAGGCAAAACCACGTGCTAGAAACCCACGCACAAACGAAGAAATCTATGTGCCTGCACGTCGTAAAACACATTTCAAGCCTGGCAAACTGCTAAAAGAAGTTCTAAAACAGCCTCTGAAAAGCAATTCGTAGTACCTGACACATGCAGGGGCGTATACTGGCAATTGATCCAGGTGGTCGCCGTGTTGGTCTGGCTCTTTCAGATCCATTGCGGATTATTGCAAGTCCCTTAAAAACCCTGCTCGTTAATGACAATAAAGATGCTATCCAGCAGATTTTGCATGTCATTGAGGAAGAGCAGGTGGTGGAGGTAGTTGTTGGTCTGCCACTCAGGCCTGGAGCCGAAAAAAGTGAGCAGACCAAACGGGTTGAGGTCTTTATTTCTGAACTTAAATCCAAAATAACACAACCAGTCCATGTTGTCGATGAAAGCTATAGTTCCGTCGAAGCAGAGGAGTCCCTACATCGTATGGGCAAAAAAATTGGGCAAGATAAGGGGGCTGTTGATCGAATCGCTGCAGCCATTATCCTGCAACAATACATGCGAGAAATTCAGGGATATTGAATGGTAATACCAATATGACAAAACGCTTTTCGTCTGAAACACTGGCGATTATTTCCGGGCTTCTACTCACCCTGAGTTTCCCGCCCTTTGATATGTTCTTCATAGCCTGGGGAGCCTGGTTGCCCCTGTGGGCTGGGCTACAGCAAGAGGGTTGGGAAAAAGGGTTTAAGCTTGGATATATAACGGGATTTGTGTTCACCCTGACCAGTTTGAATTGGATCGCCAACAACTCTGGAACATCCTTCTTGATTGCATCTGCATCAATGATGGGAAGTGTTGCCTACCTAGCGCTCTGGTTTGGTCTATTTTCATTGATTATTGCCAGAGCGGGTCAAAATCTGGGAACACGTGGCTTATGGCTTGCCCCAGTTTTCTGGGTTTCCATAGAATATCTATATAGTTATCACAGCTATACCCTGGCATTTCCCTGGCTTTCCCTGGCCATGACACAAAACTTTGCTGTTCCACTGCTTCAAGTTGCCG
The DNA here is from genome assembly GCA_013202895.1 of bacterium. GTDB lineage: Bacteria > Fidelibacterota > UBA8477 > UBA8477 > JABMPR01 > JABMPR01. The sequence continues at coordinate 3,073 of JABMPR010000203.1, forward strand.
AATATGGAGGCATCTATGCCATCAGCTTCTGGGTGGTTTTGATGAACACTATATTGTATCAGCTTGAGTTTGGAAAACTCAGTGTACGAAGTCAGCAACTGGTTTGGGGTATTTTTGGATTCATCATAATTGGATCATTCATCTTTGGCGCAGTTCGGATGAAGATTGTGAGTGAGAGCAGCAAGTCCTCCATTTCTCTTGCCATTGTTCAGACCAATCTGGATCCACATCAAAA
>JABMPR010000204.1 GCA_013202895.1 bacterium
ACCCAGATCTATACGCATCTGGATAGTACGTATTTAAAAGAAGTCCACAGCAGCTTTCACCCAAGAGCCAGAAGAAATTAATATCCTATTATAAGGGGTTAAGATTATTCACTTAGTTTCCTAAAATTCCTGCTTGGGATGGAATAATTCAATTTCTTCTAATGCATTGATAGGAAGTTAAATCCCGGCTAAGTTGCTTCAATGAATATGGGAAATCAATTTTATACAGATTGGGATCGGGAATCTCTGGGGGAGCGTCACCTTCCGGAAAACGAATATCGTAGTGCGTTTGAGATAGATCGCGACCGCGTGATTCATTCCACTGCTTTCCGGCGTCTCCAGGGCAAAACTCAAGTCTATGTTACCGGAAAAAGTGATCAGTACCGCACCCGTCTTACCCATTCCATTGAAGTAGCCCAAATCGGCCGCTCCATCGTGAATTACCTGAATCGTAGATCAGAGTATCTAAATCCAGACTTCATGATTGATAACGCTCTGGTGGAGGCAGCCTGTCTGGCTCACGACCTTGGCAATCCCCCCATCGGACATAAAGGTGAATCACGCTTGAACGAACTCATGGATCCCTGGGGTGGATTTGAGGGTAATGCCCAATCGTTGAGGATACTGACTGATATTGTTAGAGGAGACAGCCGGGGTCTGGGAAAAGGGGGAATGCAGCCAACCCGCGCGTTTCTGGATAGCATTCTGAAATACAAAATTGTGGGTAAACAAAATAGCAGTATTGGGGCTAAGTTTTTATACCCAGAGCAGGAGAATGTGCGAGCCTGGGTCCACGATAGCAAAGCGTTGGATCAACTCAGTCAGGCAGGCGAGCAGATTAGATCTATTGAGTGCGCCATCATGGATTTTGCAGATGATTTAGCTTATACAAGCTCAGATTTATTTGACGGTGTAAAGCAGAGCGTTCTCAACCCTGGACAAGTACAGGCTTTTTGGGAGGATGAGTTTCCAGAGGTAAGTGAAAACTTAAAAAGGGAACTGGATCAGGTGCTCAGGGGTCGTATCCACATGTCAAGATTTATAGCTGGCCTGATAGGCCGCTGGATCACTTCAGTGAGTCTGTCATCAATAAAAAACCCGTACAATAACAAACCCAGATATGCCTATCGCCTGGAGATTGGCAAGACTGAACATGGTGAGCTGATAGCCTTGCGGGCTCTAAATTACAGCCTGATTTACAATTCCGATTATGTAAAAATTCCGGAATCTGCCGGTGTAAATATTTTAGAAGAATTATTTACTTATTATCGGGATGCCGTTCTAAAGCAAAGACCGCTTCTGGATGACTTGCCCCTTCCACTGGGGGTCACTGAAACCCAGAACGAGTCCCTCAATATGCGTCTGGTGTGTGATTGGGTGGCAGGTATGACTGATAATTTCGCCATCCGGCTCCATGCAAAGCTTAAAGTTTGAGTCCTTTATAAAACAAATCCACTTGCAGCAGGAGATCTTCTAAACTTCCGTTATTAAAGATAAGGTGATCCGCCCTTTCCATTTTTTCCTCCATCGACATTTGCAGGCCGTCCCTTCTGGTAAAATCATCCTCTAAAATCTGACTGCGTTTTTCAACCCTGTCCTGGCGGTAAATGTTGTCAGCTGCGATAACCGCTACGCTGGTGCATATCGCATCCACGCCTGCCTCAAATAGCAAGGGGGCATCAATGACAAAAAGATTTTTATTTCCCTGATGGGCCTGGGCAATTCGGGAAAGTGTTACTTTACGAACTTCAGGATGGATTAATTGATTGAGAAATTGCTGGCTCTCAGGAGAAGAAAATGCTCGTTCTGCCAGGATATGGCGCTTGAGTCTACCAGAATTGTCTATTATATCAGATCCAAATCGCTGACACAATTGATCTAGAATTCCAGCGTCGTTTTGGAGAATTTCTTTTGCCAGCTCATCGGAGTGAGAAACCACGGCACCATGATCTCCAAGTCGTCTGGCAACAGTGGTTTTCCCGGACCCGATATTACCCGTAACGCCGAGTATATACATGTCTACTTAAGCGCGGTTAGTATTCGCTGATAGATTTCCTGGACATCGCCAGTACCATCAATATTTCTGATTAATCCCTGGGGCTTATAGTGATCGACCAAGGGTTTGGTTTGATTCTGATAGACTTTTAAACGATTCACCACAGTTTCCTCAGTATCATCCGAGCGATGAATGAGGGGGGAACCATCATGATCACAGACACCATCTAATTTTGGGGGATTAAATACCAAATTATAAATGTGTCCACATTCCGAACAACTCCTTCTGGCCGTCAATCTGCGAATGAGCTCCGAATCAGGAACATTCAGCACAAGCACGTGGTCCAAGCTTTGATTTTGTTCTTTTAATAATTGATCTAAACCATCAGCTTGAGGATAGGTTCTGGGGAAGCCGTCCAGGATATAACCAGCAGACAGTTCGGGTTTCTGAAATTCTTCACCAACCATACTCAATATTACTGAATCGGGGACCAGATTACCCCCGACCATGTAAGCCTGGGCTTTCACGCCAAGCTCTGTTCCACGGTTAAGGTTCTCCCGTAAAAGATCCCCCGTTGATAACTGTCGTATGTGATAATCCTTAACGATTAGTTTTGCCTGGGTTCCTTTACCTGCTCCAGGTGGTCCTAAAAAGACAATACGCATATTACTGTTTCTCCAATCTGACGAATGCTACGACAAATCCTATGCCGAACAGATCATTGCAGGGAATTTCCTGTTTAAAGCATGATTCCAGCTATGGTGGCTGTCAACCAGGAAGCAAGAGCGCCTCCTATCATCGCTTTGAGAGCGACCTGAGAAAGATCACCCCTGCGCTCTGGAGCCAGCGAGCCTATTCCTCCAATCTGAATCCCAATGGAGGCAAAGTTGGCAAAACCACACAGGGCGTAGGAACTGATTATCAATGATTTTTCGCTCAGTTGCCCCATCATTTCCTGGAGGTGACCATAGGCGACTAATTCTGTTAGAACTATTTTTTCGCCCATGAGTTGTCCTACTGCAAAAATATCAGCATAAGGGATTCCCATTAGAAAAGCCAGGGGTGAAAAAATCCAGCCAAGAACCTGTTGAATGGTCAATCCGAACCAGCCCAGTGCGTAATTTGCAGTGGCGACCAGAGCAACGATGGCAATCAGCATCGCCCCAACATTTGCGGCAAGTCTCATCCCATCAGATGTCCCCCGGGAGATGGCTTCCATTACATTCCCGCCGCCTTTCTCAATCTCCATATTCAAATCACCCTGGGTTGGTGATTCTTCGGTTTCAGGATAAATAATTTTGGCAAGGACCAGTGCGGCCGGTGCGCTCATCACAGAAGCTGCCATTAAATGACCAGCAATATTGGGAATATCCGTCAGCCATTTTACATAAATAGCTAGAACGCCGCCTGCCATCGTAGCGAAACCGCCAGTCATAATTGCCATAAATTCACTCTTGGTCATTGTTTTGATAAAGGGGCGTATCACCAGGGGTGCTTCGGTCTGTCCTACAAAGATATTTGCCGAACAGGAGAGTGTTTCAGATCCACTGGTTTTCATGGTCTTCTGCATACCCTTAGCAATATACTTCACAATAAATTGCATGAGACCTATGTGATACAGGATCGCCATAAAGGCAGAGAAAAAGATGATGGTGGGCAAGATCTGAAATGCGAAAAAGAAACCCAGACTTCCCTCATTTCCCGGTCCGATAGCCAGAGCATTAAAGATGAATTCAGCTCCAACATCAGAAAAAGATAAGAGACGATTGATGGCTCTATCAAAGAATTGGAAAAGAGGTTTACCAATTGGTGTGCGCAGTATAAAGATTGCAAAAGTGACCTGTAAACCAAGACCCCAGTAAACCAGTCGGCGGTTAATTGCCTTGCGGTTATTTGACATAAGATAAGCAATACCCAAAATGGCGGCAATGCCCAGTAATCCAACGAATCTTTGCATAGTGTTATTCCTCTGGTGCTTCGAAACAGTTACGACATCTGGCTTCATAGCTTTCTGCTTCACCCACAAGGATTTGATCTCCTTCATTACTCAAACGCTGGGTGAAGCCAGCGGGATTTCCACAAATGACGCAGATAGCCAGATTTTTGGTCACATATTCCGCGTCGACAATTAATTCAGGCATTGGTCCAAACGGTTTAGCCCTGTAATCTTTTTCCAGTCCGGCTACGAGTACTCTTTTCTTTTGCTTGGCCAGTATCCTGCAAACTTCAATAATTCCATCATCGAAGAATTGGGCTTCATCAATTCCAACTACTTGGACGTGTTTGGCTAAGGGCAAGATTTCCTGAGATGATTTTACCCTCGTTGATTCAAGCTGCTGTTGACTATGAGATACGATATGATCCTCGCTGAAACGATTATCGATATCCGGTTTAAAAATGGCAACATGCTGTCGAGCTATCTGAGCTCGTCTGAGCCTTCTGATGAGTTCCTCTGTTTTGCCGCTGAACATGGATCCAGTGATCACTTCAATCCAACCCGTATGATGAGGCGCTAAATGCTCCATGATGATGTTATCTCCTGAAATCTATTTGCAAACTATTAATGTCCTAGATACCCAATTCCCGCTCATCAAAGGCAGCTGGAAGGAGCTCCGAAGAACGTGTCTCTGAAGTTTTCCCATTGATATCCACAATGGTAATTGGAATGTCACCGCAAAGTTCCCAGATGACTTGTCGGCAGGCACCACATGGGCTGGCCCCGTTTTCTGTGGCGACCACAAGCTGGGTAAAATGTCTTTCACCAGCCGCAATAGCTGTAAAAAGGGCAGTTCGCTCAGCGCAAAGGGTGAGACTGTAACTTGCATTTTCAACATTGCAGCCCTGGTAAATTTTTCCACTCCTAGTGGCCACGGCTGCGCCAACTTTAAAATTTGAGTATTTTGCGTATGCCCTGGTCCGTGCTTCGAGAGCTGCTTCAATAATATTCATTTGAGTCATGCTATCCTGCTTAGTCGATATTTATGATAAATACTGTAAAGCAAAAGTCCTGTAACAAATCCGCCGATGTGTGCAATATAAGCCGTACCAGCGCCAGGTGTCATAATTTCAAAAAGAAATTGCATGGCAATCCAGATTCCAATGAACCAGACCGCTCGGATCTCAACAAAAAAGATAAAGACGATCCAGGTGAGCAGTTTTGCGCGGGGATAGCGAAGTGCATAAGCCGCTAATACACCTGAAATTGAGCCTGAAGCTCCAATTAATAATCCCGGGCTATTTAGACCAAAATATGGATCAAAGAATACTTCAGATAAAGCAGCACCGACTCCGCAGCTTAAGTAGAAGAGGAGATAAAATTTTCGTCCCAGAGAGCTTTCCATATTATCACCAAAAATGTATAAGAAGAGCAGGTTGAAAATCAAGTGCCCCCAACCCCCGTGAAGAAATTGATAGGTAAGCAAGCTGCTAACAGCATTCACCTCCATATTCAAAAAGGCTTCTTTTGAGAAAATGAAGAAATCAAAGTTGTAAAAATATTCCATGAGGAAGATTGAAATATTAATTGAAATGAGAATATAGGTTACGATGGGTTTCCTAAGGGTTGGATTGGAATCTCGTATTGGAATAAACATATCAAGGCTTTACGATAAAATGATGGCTGAACTGTGTCTGGTTGCCCGATTCATCTTCCACTGAAAGGCTGAACTCGTGGGTGCCTAAACTCAAGTTCTTCTGGACTCGGAAGGATAGCTCGCCACGCAAAGGATTAAAATCGGGGAAGAATTTTTGATTGTCCAGGGCAGCAGTCATTGCGTGTCTGGGATGGGGGATGACCCCCGTATTATCTTTAATATCGAAAACCAGCCGATCTCCGTGTTGGATACTAGACTTTTCCCCCACAACCCTAACTGTGGGTGGCTGATCATCCCTGAGCAGAAAGAAATCTCCATCGTTTTGCAGCTCTATCATCGTTCCACCTGTAGTATCGTGGGCATCGACATGCTCCCAAGTATCCTTTTCAACGGGCGAAAAAATTTGTAAGGATTGTTCAATGGCAGGCTGTTTAAATAATAATTCTGCGCTGAATTTGCTTGCCGGTCCGCCCAAGACCCTGACACTGGCACCGATAACACTTTTATTGTCATAGACGGATGAGATGCTATCAAGCAGGACGTAGAGTTTATCACTTCCAGAATTGCTGGCATTCAAGGAAAATCCATATTGGTCAAATTTAAGCTCGCGGATGGAATTAGGATTCAAGAGATGAAAGGGTTTAAGACCAAGTGAGGCAAAGATAGTGGAATCCAAAAGCAGCTGGACCAGTTCACTTTCTGCACGCAATGTAAGGGGTATCAACTCCGTTTCAGCTGAATGGGGAGCAGTCTGAATTAATTCACCTCTGTGTTGAAATCTTGGCCCTGATAACTGGAAAGAAAGTGGATAAGTATAGGGCTTAGCACTTTCGAAGCGGAGCATGTATCCACCATCTTTGCTTATCCAGTGATACTCCAGCTCTGGTTCTTCCTGAATTTGCGGGGGGAGGACCCATTTTATGTCGCCACCACTTGTTTTTAGGGCACGAATTCCGTCTTTTCCACGCGCATCATCGATGATCCACATCGTAGAATTAAGTCGGTAGAGTGTTTGAGCAACAGGGATAAAAGTATTGGCACCAGAAAAGAATTGTACTCTCTGATAATCCGCCATCAGGTAACTGCGGGTGATGATGTACTGACCATTCGCCTGGCTAATTCCCCAAGAGTCAAGCCCCTGACCACGGAATAATAGCCCTCCGATGGTTTGATTACCATTAATGTCAGCAACCCTGACTTCAAGAGTAGACACACCTGCTGGTTTTAGATTACCATCCAAGGATTTTGGAGCAAAGGGTGATTGACCAGTGCCTCTGGTGAACATTGACATGAATCGCCAGCCTCGTTTTCCGCGGAACCCAGGGTAGATATCATCTACGGAATCTGTCAGTTTCATCTCGACCTGATCAAACTCACGCATAAATACCAGTGAATCATTCACAAATGCTTCCGCTCGGTAAATATTGTATTTATTTAGCGTCCCATCCGCTCGATCGTGAGTGTTGATAGCAATTTGAAAAGGACCAGTTATCGATACTGGCTTAGCTGGCATTTCAAGGTCAACAATGCGAGGAAGTTTACTGGCATTTATCCGGCTGTCCGGACTGCTTGGTATTAAAAGGATTTCATCCAGCACTGGTGCTTTTGAATCTTTAATTCCAGAATAAAATAACTGTGGATTAAGAGCCAGGTTTAAGGAATCCCGAACCTCAAAATGTAAATGTGGATATTCTGTCCCACTGGTCCCACTATAGCCAATGACCTGACCAGCTTTTACACGAAATTTATCCGCTGGAAATTCCAGACGCAGTGAATACCGATCCTGCAGCAGCTGTTCAGATTGAATAATGTCTTCCAGGTCTGAACCGAAGCGTTCGAGATGACCATAGACAGCAACATTACCATCCTTGAGACGCAGGAAAAGTCCTCGTCCATAACCCTTGTAGCCAATCACGATTCGTTCGATATAGCCTTCGTCCACTGCCAGACAGGGGACTTCCATTTCTCCCCAGGTTTTGATATCGACGCCAGCATGTAAGTGACCCGAGCGGTATTCACAAAAGGTAGCAGATAAACTGCGAGAGGCGCGAATAGGCCAAGCATAGTCTTGAGCAGACAATAGGGAACAGAGCATCAAGCATGAGAGCATGGTTCGAAACATGGTGCATAAATTCAATTTTCCAGAAGCTGATGCAATGATTATTGCGAGATAGTCAAGAAGTATCTTAGCTTTGGCTATCCATGAGTCGTGAGTTTGAAATATTCTTCGGGGATACACAATCAGGTTTATCCTCCCGTATACTTGAAGAGTGGAAATAATAATTAGGGCATTGATTCATAGCTGGATTTCGATTAAATCATGCTCCATGTTACTGCGAAAATCCAAGCACGAAGAACCTGAAAATCCTTATAGCTTTCAAGAGCGCTTCAGAAATATTGTACGAATTGCTATAATATACCCGGAACAGATACAGTGGTTCAGAATTGCCCGCTATACTTTACAGAAAATGTATAACCAGCCAGAGCTTTTTCAGTACCAGTTATTAGTGCCCATGGCAAGTTCTCAGCCGGTTCTGCGATCTAATTTTGAATATTGTGATATGATCTACAACCCAGATGAAGATGAGCGTCTAATTATCAAGGGTCATGTCATGGCATTCAACCCGGATATCTTACTACAACTCGAACCAAATCCTGGCGATCGCTTGAGCAAACTGATCCAAGCACTGGACGTTCCATTAAAAATGGGTTTTGGTAGTGAAGATTCTGGCCTAAATGTGATCTACTCTCAGAAAGAGAGCGGCTTTTATGAAAAAAATATTCTTAATCTGATTTCGCTTTTAAAGAGGGGTGGGAAGTGATTTAGCGCACTTATTGATTATGGTTGCGTTGGTTTTGGGTTTCTTTACATGATACATGATATTTAGCGATGGGCACAGCGTCCAGTCGACCTTCTTCAATTAATTCACCACAAATAGCACAGACACCATATGTTTCAGCATCGACACGACCAAGGGCTTCATCAACATCACTGAGATATTTGGCTTGTCTATGAGCAAATAGACTGGTCTTCTCACGTTCAGCCATATCGGTACCAACGTCTGCCATGTGATAGGTAGCGGATGAAAGATCACCTGAACCCTCAGTGATGGTCTTGTTTAGTTCCCTTTTTTGATAATCCAGGTCTTCGACGATCCGATTTCGCTCTTCAAGAAGTGTCATTTTGAACTTCTTTAGTGTTGTTTTGTTGAACTTTTTTACGGCCATTTTCACCCTGTAAATGTTGCTTTAATTGTTGCAATATATCGACTGCCAATGATTTTCCTAGCAAATTTAACGCATTAAAAACCTCTTGGCACCCCCTATGTGG
>JABMPR010000019.1 GCA_013202895.1 bacterium
ACAATATCCTGTGGAAATCGTATATGAGACAGATGCCGGTGACTCAACTGTCACAATCATTAACGAAGATGAGATGCTGGCAGCCAAAGCAGCCTGTCGAGCCGAGGATGATGATCATCATAGAAAATGTTTTGCCCTGATCCTACCAGCATCCTTCACCATGCCAGATGGATCAACTATTACTGTAGAGACGGATGAAGATTATATGCTTCTGAGAACCTGGTATGCAGATCATCCTGATGCAGCGGGTCACCCGGCATTACAATATCCTGTGGAAATCGTATATGAGACAGATGCCGGTGACTCAACTGTCACAATCATTAACGAAGATGAGATGATGGCAGCCAAAGCAGCATGTCGTGGTGATGATAGACCGCCTGTTAGACCTTAATTAGTTCAAAATTATTTAAGAAAAACCCCGCAAATCGTGGGGTTTTTACATTTATCGAGATCAATGCATCTGAAGGATCTCGAGATTTGTTATCAAATTCGATTTTATCAAATTTTACCGAACATATGGTATTGATGATGACCGCATTCCCTCCACCCATTCATCCACGGAACGCCCATATATCCTATTCGTAGAGACTAATATTTCAGTTTTAAGAGTATGGGTGTTGCGAAGATACAAAAGGTAATGTTGCTTATATAGAATCTCGCCCATTTAAGATATAGGTTACTGCCACACTTATTCTTCACCAATATCTTCATGCCACAAAGCCTGGTTGTTACTAATAAATCGTTTCAACAGAGTGATACACTCCTCTGAGCGCAGATCAATTGTATTAGTGCCGTTTTCTCTTAACCACTCAAGACCACCAGGAAAGTTCACCGATTCTCCCACCACTACCGTCCCGATTTTGAATTGCCGGATCAGACCACTACAATACCAGCAGGGAGCCAGGGTGGTGACCATGATTTTGTCATGATACGATACTTGCCGTCCAGCTTTCCTAAAAGCATCAGTCTCGGCATGAACTGAAGGATCATTCTCCTGCACACGACGATTATGCCCTTTCCCGAGTAATTTGCCTTCGTTGTCAAAGAGGGCTGCCCCAATGGGTATACCCCCTTCAGATAATCCCAGGCGAGCTTCCTCTATTGCTATTTCCAAAAGGCTTCCATAATTCAGTAGCATCGTTCACTCCCTTTTTTTATTAACACTGACAGCCATCAATATCTTGAATATGTGACAAGACTCACCTAATTTAACTGATATTAATGAAGCATTGACGTAGAAACATCCCAATAATTAAAAACGTGGGAATCGTGATATGAAATACGCAGTATTAGATAATTATGTAAATGGCGAAAATATTAATGTTCAGGGAAAGCAGCTGGATGTCTATAGCCCTCTCGATGGGTCTTTGATCTCCAAAGTACCTCTTTCATCAGCAAAAGATATTGATCTGGCGGTACAGGCGGCGTCAAAAGCGGTACCCCAATGGGCGGCTATGACATTGAAAGAAAGAGTGCAGATATTTTTCCGTTATCGTCAGATACTTGAAAAAAATTGTGATGAATTGGTCAGCCTGGTGTCAGAAGAAAATGGTAAAACTAGAGGAGAAGCCCTGGCGGAAGTCGAAAAATCTATTGAACTGGTTGAGTTTGCCTGTTCTCTGCCACAAATAGCGGCGGGCGAGATAGAGATTGTGAGCCCTGGAGTGGAATGTAGAACCGAACGCTTTCCGGTTGGGATAGTGGCATGCATTACACCTTTTAATTTTCCAGTAATGGTACCTCATTGGAGCATGCCCTGTGCTGTGGCTCTTGGGAATGCGATGATCCTCAAACCATCCGAGCAAACCCCGATTAGCGCAAATCGTATTGCTGAAATGTTAGCAGAGGCGGGATTACCGAAAGGTCTCTTCAATGTGGTCCATGGGGATACGGTGGCTGTCGAAGCCATATGTGATCATCCTGGGATCGATGCTGTCTCATTTGTAGGCTCAACAAGGGTCGCAAAAATTGTGTATAAGCGAGCCAGCAGTAACCTTAAGCGAGTGCTCGCACTTGGAGGTGCTAAGAACCATCTCATCGTCCTCCCGGATGCTCACCTTGAAATGACTGCCTCAGATGTAGCAGCATCAATGACGGGTTGTGCTGGGCAACGCTGTATGGCTGCCTCAGTGATGGTGGGTGTGGGGGATGTGGATCATATTATTGATCTTCTTTGTGAAAAAGCTCGCGGAATCATCCCAGGGGTGAACCTTGGAAGTATTATATCCCGCCAAGCTGTGGAGCGGATCGAAGGCTATATCACCCAAGCTGAGGAACAGGGTGCCAAAATCCTGGTTGATGGTCGAGCTGCAAAGGTCGAAGGATGCGAGGATGGTTATTACGTTGGTCCAACCATTATTGACAACGTCACGCCAGACATGAAGGTAGCTACGGAAGAGATTTTTGGACCCGTACTAACAATTCTGCGCACTAACAGCCTGGATGAAGCATTAGCCATTGAAAATCGTTCGAATTATGGGAACGCTGCAGCTGTATTTACCCAATCCGGCGGATTGGCCCGTTATGTTGCTGACAACGCATCTGCTGGAATGATAGGTGTGAATATTGGAGTCCCTGTACCTAGAGAACCATTTTCCTTCGGGGGATGGAATGAATCAAGATTCGGGGTGGGAGACATTACTGGGAAAAGTTCCATCGAATTCTGGACAAAACTACAGAAAATCACAAGCAAATGGAATCCTGAGGCAAAGACCAACTGGATGAGTTAATGGCAAACTGGGGGATCTCGAATCAGGAGATCAATCATGACTGAACCACAAGAAGAACGCCAAAAAATGTTATACGGTATTGACGATATCCCACCGCCATTGCAGACTATGGTGTTGGGCTTGCAGCATTATTTGACCATGTTCGGCTCTACCCTTGCGATACCTCTCATACTGGCTGGTCCATTGGGTATTACAGATCCAGTCGAGAAGGGCTGGCTGATTGCCACCATGTTTTTTGTCAGCGGCATCACGACATTTATTCAGACAACCTGGGGCAATCGCTTACCCATTGTTCAGGGAGGAACTTTCTCTTTCCTGGCTCCAACAATCGCCATCTGTAGTATGGCGTCACTGTCCGCATCTGGATGGGAAGTGCGCATGCAGCAAGTGCAGGGTGCAATTATCGCTGGTTCTCTCGTTGAAATCATCATTGGTGCCAGCGGGTTGGTAGGCAAAATGATGCGCTTCGTAGGACCCATTACAATTGCACCTACTATAGCACTCATTGGATTGGCACTTTTTAAGTTTGGTGCTCCCACGGCGGGTAGTCACTGGCCAATTGGTGGGCTGACCATCATTCTCATCATCTTATTCAGTCAGTATTTAGGAAAGAAGAACAGGCTATTCGAAGGATATCCTATATTACTGGCAATTCTTGGCGCCTGGGTGGTAGCCGGGATATTTACCATGATGGGAGTATTTCCCGAAGGGCATCCATCCCATACCAGCCTGGAAACGGTAAAAAATTCACCCTGGCTTCGTATACCATATCCATTCCAGTGGGGTATCCCCCAATTCGGTCTGGCAGCTCTGGTAGGGATGCTGGCAGGTTACATCGCTTCCATGGTTGAATCAGTTGGGGATTACTTTGCCTGCGCCCGTCTAAGTGGCGCTCCAAAACCAGATTCCAGAACCATTAATCGCGGGATCACTTTCGAAGGGATAGGTTGCTTGATTGCCGGCGTGATCGGTACCGGTAACGGAACCACTTCATACAGTGAAAATATCGGGGCTATCGGACTAACCCGGGTTGGTGCACGACGCGTTGTACAGGCTGGTGCACTTATCATGATTGTGCTGGGAACTGTTTCAAAATTTGGGGCATTATTTACAAGTATCCCCAGTCCTATTGTAGGTGGTATGTATTGCGCCATGTTTGGCATGATCGCCTCAGTGGGCTTGTCCAACCTGCAATTTGTCGACCTCAATTCTGCTCGCAATCTGTTCATTTTGGGTTTTGCTTTCTTTATGGGTCTTAGTGTACCGGAATATTTTGCCAGTAATCCGCTCGTTTTCGGTGCTAGTCTTAATTGGGTGGCAGATATCCTGAATACATTGGGTAGTACCGGTATGGCAGTTGGAGCAGCAATCGCCTTGTTCTTAGATAATACGATTCCTGGAACTGATGAAGAACGTGGTCTGGTTGCCTGGGAGCAGCAGTAAAAATTAACCTGAAAATACTAGAACTGGAATCAGGGAGGCATAAATGTCAGTACTTATAAAAAATGGCCGGATAATCACAGCTGTGGAGGATTTTCACTCAGATATCTTTATCCAGGATGAAACTGTCACAACCATAGGGAAGAATCTGGATATGCCCGCTGATGAGATCATCGATGCAAAAGGGAGGTATGTTATTCCTGGTGGTGTTGATCCCCACACCCATTTCGATATGCCCTTCGGTGGCACGGTTACTGTGGATAATTTTGCATCAGGTACCCGGGCTGCTGCCCATGGTGGCACCACCACAATGATAGATTTTGCTATCCAGACGATGGGCGAGTCTCCCTTGAAAGGCCTGGAAACCTGGCATCAGAAAGCAGCGGGGAATACGGCTGTTGACTACGCTTTTCATATGATCCTCACAGATATGGAAGGTGAGCGTATGAAAGATATGCGTTCACTCATCGATGAAGGCATCACCTCGTTCAAACTTTTCATGGCCTACCCTGGTGTACTCTACATGAACGATGGTATGATATATCGTACCATGCGTGAAGCGGGTGAGTTTGGCGCTCTAATATGCATGCACGCAGAAAATGGCATTGTCATTGATGAGATCATCAAAGAAGCGATTGAGGCCGGGAAGACTGAACCCAAGTGGCATGGCCTTACCAGACCAACTCAAATGGAAGCAGAAGCTGTGCACCGCACCATAGCCATTTCTGAGCTGGCCAATGTTCCAATTTATATCGTTCATTTGACCTGTTCTGACGCCCTTGAAGAAGTGAAACAGGCTAGAGCCAACGGATTACCCGTGCATGCCGAGACTTGTCCCCAATACTTATTGCTCGACCACAGTTATCTGGAGCAGGACGGTTTTGAGGGTGCTAAATATGTCATGTCACCGCCACTTCGTGAGAAATGGAACCAGGAGGAACTATGGCGCGGGTTACAGATGGGACATCTTCAAGCTGTGGCGACCGATCACTGTTCTTTCCGTTTTCATGATCAGAAGACTTTAGGGAAGGATGTGTTCACCAAGATTCCTAATGGAGCTCCTGGAGTTGAAAATCGCCTGAGTCTCATTTTTAATGGGGGAGTGGTGGAAGACCGGATTTCCCTGAATAAATTTGTTGACATTACTTCGACTGCCGCAGCCAAGATTTTTGGCCTCTATCCTAAGAAAGGTACCATAGCAGTCGGGAGTGATGCAGATATTGTAATCTTTGATCCCGAACGTCGCGAGACCATTAGTGTTAACAATCCCCATATGCACCACTTAAAAGCAGACTATAACGCATTCGAAGGATTTGAGGTCACCGGTATTTCGGAGACGGTCTTGTCCCGTGGTCGTGTTATTGTTAGAAAAGGTGAATTTGTTGGTGAGCAGGGCCATGGCCAATTCGTGAAACGGAATCTTTTTACAGCTTAACTCTAAATGATGGAGTGAATTATGCCACGTATAGTCAAATCGGGTCTGATCCAGATGAGTATCCCCATGTCCGAAGGGGATGGAACTATTGAAGAAATCAAGGAGGCCATGTTTGCGAAACACATCCCATTCATAGAAGATGCGGGTAAACAAGGTGTTCAGATTCTCTGTCTACAGGAGATCTTCACGACACCCTACTTTTGTCCTGGTCAGGATTCCGCCTGGTATAAATCAGCAGAGACCATCCCGGGTCCCACAGTCGCCCGCATGCAGGAGTATGCCAAAAAGTACAATATGGTAATAATAGTTCCCATTTTCGAAAAAGAGCAGGAGGGTGTTTTATACAACACAGCCGCAGTAATTGATGCTGATGGCAGCCTGCTTGGTAAGTATCGTAAAACCCATATTCCCCAGACTTCCGGCTTCTACGAGAAATATTTCTTCCGGCCAGGAAATCTGGGTTATCCCATCTTTGAAACGGCCTATGCCAAGATAGGTGTTTATATCTGTTATGACCGACATTTCCCGGAAGGAGCTCGAGCCCTGGGTTTGAATGGTGCTGAGATCGTTTACAATCCATCCGCCACGGTCAAAGGATTATCCCAGTATCTCTGGAAACTGGAGCAACCTGCTCATGCAG
>JABMPR010000205.1 GCA_013202895.1 bacterium
AAAATTTAAAACCATTATTTTTTAAAAAAACACAGAGGGGATTCAATGAAGACACTATTGCTACTACTAGCCTGCAGCTTTATTTATGCTCAACCAATACTGGTTGATGGGCGAACTGATGACTGGAGTAAGATTGAACTTTTGCATGTGGATCCTGCAAGTGACGGTGTGGCAGGTGTAGATTTTTTATCAGTCAGCATCACTTCAGACAGCTCAAGAGTGTATTTCCGACTTGTTATCGCAGAAGCACTTGGTCTCTCAAAGAATAATAATCTAACCCTATATATTGACGGTGATAATAATTCTGAAACTGGTCTGCCAATCGATGGGATCGGTGCTGAATTAGCCTGGAGGTTTGGCCCCAAGGATGGAGCTGTTTTTTCTGGCAAAGATTCCACTGCTATCACCCATGGGGAGATTGGGTTGATTACACTGCCGACCCTGACTGCAACAGACTTTGAAATCGCGATCAACAGGGATGATATTTTGACAAATACTGAGACTAACAGCCCCCTCAAATCATTCAAGTTCTTTTTCAGAGATGACCAAACGGAGGAGGGCACAGATCGTATGCCTGACGGAACTGGATCAATCTCTGTTACGCTCTCTGATGATCCAGGACAACCATGGGAACCCAGATCGCTGGCAAAGCAATCAGAAACAGATATTCGCATTGTTTCTCAGAATTCTCTACATGATGGTTTGACTGTACCGGATCGAGCACCTGCTCACAGTCGCATTCAGAAAGCGCTCAACCCCGACATAGTGTGTTTCCAGGAAATGTGGAAATCATCCAACGCAAGTACGGTTGCTTTTATGGACTCGATTCTACCTCTGGGTGATGGCAAACATTGGTACACCACTGAGATGGAAGGTCACGTCAACACAGCAAGTCGCTTCCCTATTATGGGTAATTGGACTCTCTGGGGCAGGAGTGGATCTCGCATTATGGCCATGCTGGTGAAGATTGATGAATCTAATCAAATACTTGTGATGAATAGTCATTGGTCCTGTTGTGGCGCCGATAAGAATCGGCAATTACAGGCAGATACAACCATCGCATTTTTAAGGGACGCCTATTCCCCGGGTGGTCAGATAGATCTGGCTCAGAACACACCCGTAGTCATTTTGGGTGATATGAATCTGGTTGGTGAGAATCAGCAGCTCACAACATTGCTCTCTGGAGATATCCAGAATGAAGATATTTATGGTGAGGATTTCGCACCTGATTGGGATGGTTCGTCACTTACTGATTTATATCCCATTCACATTTCCGAGCGCGTTGCTTTTTCATGGCAAAACAATGGTGAGGGTTATAGTCCGGGGCGTCTGGATTATGTTGTTTACACCGATGCTGTGATCCAAGTCCGCAACAATTTTATTCTCAATACGAGAACTATGAGTAATGATCAGCTCGAGGTAAATGGTTTGCTTAAAACAGATTCCAAAATTGCATCGGACCATCTGGCTCTGGTTGCTGATTTTACTCTTGAAGCTGGATTAGAGGAACCTAAAGAGACCTCAGGCGGGAAAAAGGGATTCCTACAATCGATCAAAGAAATATTGGGGCTGGATAAATAGTTCTTGAACCGAAACTGTACATCTTCTCTTATCGGGAGTATAAAATGAAGCAATCTTTTCTTTTCCTTTCTATCTGTCTCATCATGATGGGGTCACTCATGGGCGGAGATTACAACCCAGTAGCTGATCCTGATGCAATCCTCACTTCAGGAAACGCCCGCTTTACATTGTTAACACCTGGGGTGGTCCGAATGGAATGGGCTGAAGATGGTGTATTTGAAGACCATGCTTCCCTGGCCTTTGTCAATCGACATTTACCCGTGCCAAAATTTAAAACAAAAACGAGAG
Source organism: bacterium (assembly GCA_013202895.1). GTDB lineage: Bacteria > Fidelibacterota > UBA8477 > UBA8477 > JABMPR01 > JABMPR01. Next base: position 1,870 of record JABMPR010000205.1, read on the forward strand.
ATGAGTGGCTCCAAATTACCACCACAGAATTCACTCTGAAGTATAAAGTCAATAGTGGCAAATTCGACGCGGACAATCTCAGGATTAATTTCAAGCTTGAAAAAGAGAAACAAGAATGGAAACCAGGCCAGGAGAATAAGGGTAATCTTTTGGGAACCAGACGAACCCTGGATGGTTTTGATGGTGATATCATGCAGTGGT
>JABMPR010000206.1 GCA_013202895.1 bacterium
AAGCCCGGCTATGAAAAGAATGTAGTTTGTTTTGGTAAAAGGTAACTCGGAGAGCCAATGTTTAACGCCTTTATTTCCTTCACTTCCCATAGCGCGGCGAATATAGATGACGTATAATGGGTGCGCAAATAAAAATCAATATATAGCATAAATATTTACGGTCGTTGACATGCAAAAACTCCCCATCTATATTGATCGACTATAGAAAGGAATTTGTGTTTGAGAACGATCTTGCGAGTGATCCTGACATTTCTAATAATAGTGACTCTGGCAGTAATTACCGGACTCTATATTGTATTTGATTCCAGGCCGTTAGGCAGGGAGCAGGGGCAGGTTGATATAATTATCGAAGAGGGCGCCTCTTTGACTAGCATTGCTGATCAACTCCATGATGTGGGTGTCATCGGATCTCCAATTAGCTTCAAATTAGCAACTCAACTCCTGCGTAAGTCCAGAGCTATCTATCCTGGAGCTTACACTTTAAACAAACAATTAAGCAATACTGAAGCCATCGAGGCATTGGCACACGCCAGAGCTGTCGAAGTTATGGTTACCATTCCGGAGGGGCTTCGGTCTGACGAGATTATTGGAATACTTAGCAATGAACTGGGTTTGGATTCTCTGAAAATGATCTCATTACTAACGGATTCGTCGTTACTTAAGATTGCTGGCAATGGATTTACACATCTTGAGGGCACGCTCTTTCCGGAAACCTATCGTTTTTTAAAAAATAGTGGTGAATACAGCGTGCTAAAAAAACTTGTGGTTCAATTTCGTAATAATATTCAGCCTGAGATGCTCGAGCAGGCACGCAAATTTAGATTTGATCTACAGAAATTAATTACTTTTGCTTCTCTGGTGGAAAAGGAGACCGGTAGAGAAGATGAACGCCGTCTGGTGGCCTCAGTTTATCATAACAGATTGACAAAAAAGATGTTATTAGGTTGCGATCCCACACTTATTTACATGCTGGTGAGACGAGGTGAATGGGATGGAAATATTAGACGCAGGCATTTTGCAATTAACGATCCATACAATACCTATCTACGGCGAGGATTACCACCAGGACCAATTGCAAATCCAGGTCTAGCGAGCATCCTGGCAAGTCTTGATCCGGAGGAAACGGATTTCTTATATTTTGTTGGTAAAAACGATGGTACCGGCGCCCACGATTTTTCTATTACGCTTAGAGAACACAATAATAAAGTGAATCGATATCAACGACGGAGGTCTAACCGTTGATTGATGTCCTGGCAGGTTTAAACCCTCAACAGCGAGCTGCAGTTGAAGCATTGGAAGGACCGGTTTTAATATTTGCCGGAGCAGGTAGCGGTAAGACGCGCGTCCTTACGCACCGATTGGCTAATCTGGTCCATAGCGGCACAGCTGCTCCCCATGAAATCCTTTCTGTAACTTTCACAAACAAGGCGGCCGGTGAAATGAAGAGCCGCGTCATAAGCTTGTTGGGTGAGGGGCTGGCCTATGTTAGTATGGGAACTTTTCACTCAATCTGTGCCCGAATATTGCGACGCGAAGCACTATATATCGGTTACGAGCAGAACTACAGTATTTATGATGATGAAGATGGGCAAAAGGTAGTCAAGAATATTTTAAAAGACCTGAGCATATCCACCGATATCATCAAACCCAATTCGGTTTTCTACAACATCAAGCAATTCAAATCTCAAATGATTTTCCCAGCCGAGGCAGCGGATCTTGCGCTATCCAACTTTGATGATAAAGTAGCCCAGATTTATGCCATCTATCAGACGGAGCTGAAGAAAAACTCAGCCATGGATTTTGATGATCTGTTACTGAAACCATTGGAATTATTTGAAAAGAATCCTCATATACTCACCAAATATCAGGATCAATTTAAATATATCATGGTTGATGAATATCAAGACACAAACAAGGCGCAGTTTCAGTTTGTTGAGGCATTGAGCCGGGAGCACAAAAATCTGTGTGTCGTTGGTGATGATGACCAATCCATCTATGGCTGGCGTGGAGC
>JABMPR010000207.1 GCA_013202895.1 bacterium
AGTCATGCTAAATCTGATGCGCTGGTGATGCACTGCCTTCCGGCTCACTATGGTGAAGAGATCACTGAAGATGTACTTGATGGATCCCATTCTGTGGTTTTTGATGAAGCGGAGAATCGCATGCATGCCCAGAAAGCGATTATGGTGATGTTAGCGAATTCTTCAGGTATGAATATTAAGATCTAGGAAATATTAATTTGAGATCAAAAAAAGACCCCATCCGGGGTCTTTTTTATACATGTCAAATTCTAATTATTATTGGGACATTGTTTCAAATGTGGCTACTTCTGAGCGAACATTCACATCTTCAGGGTCTCCCGAGTAAGCAGAAATATACCAGATGTAGGATGTACTGGGGTCAAGGGCTGATCCTGCGTAAGTCTCCATATAGGATGCAGATCCGGCTTCAAAAACTTCATTCCAAAGATCTAGATCAAATACATCCTTCTTAACTTGAATTCTGTAGGAGGTGGCATTCTCAACTTCGTTCCATTGGAAACTAGGTGTTAGTGAAACATGCGCATCGTTGATGGGGCCAAGTAATTCAGGCTCTGTTAATGGGGTATCGCTTACAATGGCAGAGGGGTTGCTTTCGTATCCACCTTTATCATAGGCTCTTACTATATAGGAGTAGGTAGTACCCGATATAACATCATTATCAGTGGACGAGGTTAGATCTGTTGTATCGATTGCGGTAGTAGAACTTCCACTACCGAATTTGTACACAATATAATGTGAAAAATCCGTTTCACCGTTTGGCGACCAACGCAGTTTAACATCTACCACATCAGATAGGTTATGAGCATGTATGATTAGACCCGTCACTGGGTCTGGTGAATTCCAATTAATAGGCGTGCGAGAGACTACTGGCGAAAACCCACTACGGTTTCCCTCTTCATCAAATGCTCTGAGCTTATAATAATAGGTGGTTTCATATTCTAAGCCATAATCCAAATATGATGTAGATTCCTTATTGAGCATGGTTAAGCTGTCAAAAGCTGCATTTTCACCAGAAGTGTTTCTATAAAGGACATACCCATCAAGGTCATCTTCGGAGTTCGCATTCCATTCCAATAGGACTTCACCATCGTAAGACAGATCTGTATCAGCCATGAAATTTGATGGACTATCAGGTGGGGTTGTATCATCATCAGGGTTACTGCATGAAAAGGTAAAAAGACTTAGAATTATTGTTAAAACAAAAACCAGGTAACGTTTTATCATAAAATCCTCCATTATTTAGGTCCGTCAATTTAAGAATGAGAATAAAGAATCAAGCTCAATATATTGCGAAGTGATAGAGAATATCCTCGCTTGCTTTGGGTAAAAAAAGGGGATGCTGCATAAAAGTTTAAGCGCTTTTGTAAAGGTTCTGCAGTGGAATCTTTCCCGCACCACCTGGTCGGTCAAGCACATAATGGGGAATGGCGTAGCCCGGCAGCTCGCCCTGCAATTCTTTTAAAATGCTTAGACCGCGTTCTACAGGGACTCTTAAATGACTGGTTCCCTGGACCATATCTGCCTGGTGTAGATAATAAGGTTTGACTTTGATTTCAATTAGACCCATCAGTAATGCTTTCAGGGTCGAAACCGAATCATTTACCCCCTTTAGCAGGACACTCTGATTGAGAAAGGGGATTCCCATTCGAATCCAGGTGTTGATTCGTTTGCTGGCTATGGGTGTAATCTCAAGCGGATGATTAAAATGGCTGGAAACCCAGACGGGTTTTTCGAGCTTGGCCAGCACTTCACCCAATTCCGGGGTCAGCCTGCAGGGATTGACCACAGGCAAACGGGTATGTATTCGAATCAACTGCAGATGTTTGATCCCCTCCAATCTCTTAAAAATAGCTAGGAGTGAGTGGTCTCCCAGAGTCAGCGGGTCGCCGCCCGTGAGGATCACTTCCTTTATTTCCGGGTGCTGCTCAATGTAGTTGTAGGCGGCTTGCAGGTCTTCCTCACGGGCGCTGTGTGCGGGGTCTCCTACCAGGCGTTTTCGGAAGCAAAAGCGACAATAAACCGCACACTGGGCCGTTGGTAACAATAATACGCGATTCGGATAACGGTGGATCAGAGCCTTCAACGGCCGCGACCCGCGAGCAGGATTCTCATCCCCAATGGGATCATCCAACTCTTCTTCCAAAACCAGCAACTCGTTGAGGGAAGGAATTATTTGCCTATAAATAGGGTCAGTATCATCAAAATGCTGAATGAGGTCAAAATAGTATGGTGTAACCCCCATTTTGTAGCGATCGATCAGTTCATTAAATTGGTCACTTGTTACCTGCGGCGTGGACTCCACAGACGCCATCCAGGCGCTTAAGGTATCGTAATCCTTACAACTATTTGCCTGCTGCCATTTCCAATCAATCCAGTGTGGATCCTCGTGGTCGAAATTCATGATTCAGTCTAATATTGCCAGAATG
>JABMPR010000208.1 GCA_013202895.1 bacterium
GAATGGAATTACAAAGGTGATATACCCTGTGTGATCGACTTCTGGGCAGAATGGTGTGGACCTTGTAAAATGGTTGCACCCGTGCTTGAAGAACTATCAAATGAATACGATGGAAAAATTAAGGTATACAAAGTTGATACCGAGAGTGAACAGGAATTGTCAGGTATCTTTGGTATTAGAAGTATTCCTTCAATGCTATTTGTTCCCATTGGTGAAAAACCACAGATGGCAGCCGGTGCCCTTCCGAAGGAATCATTTGTTCAGGCTTTTCAAGAAGTATTGGGTGTTGAACCGGTTAACGCCTGATTTTAATTATATTAATAGCAGCTGTAAAAGCGTGGATTTACTCCACGCTTTTTTTTTGCTCATTTTGCCACACTATCTCTCAGACTTTAGGAAAGCATAAATCAATCAAACCATCATCAATTCACTTTATAAGTGTTTATGTGCTTCTATATTGATCGCCAATGGGAGCTGAAAGCGTTTGAATCATAAAGTAATAGCTGGAGTCGATGAAGCAGGTCGTGGACCCTTAGCTGGTCCTGTTGTAGCGGCGGCAGTTATTCTGGATCCTGAAAATATTCCCATAGGGTTGAGAGACTCCAAAAAGTTATCTGAAAAAATGCGCAATACCCTGGCCGAACAAATTAGAGCATCAGCCAGAGCAATTGGTATAGGCATCGTCCATGAACAAGACATTGACAGTACCAACATATTACAAGCGACCTTTAAAGCAATGCAGCTGGCAATTGCTACCCTGAATATTTCACCTGAAGAGGTTCTTGTTGATGGAAATCTTGCCATACCTGGTCTTCCACATGAACAAAAAGCAATTGTTGGAGGGGACGATTTAGTATCAGAAATTAGCGCCGCCAGTATTATCGCAAAGACCACCAGAGATGCTATGATGGTTTCTTATGATATACTTTTCCCGGAATATGGGTTTAAATCTCATAAAGGATACGGCTCTGAAGCACATATGGATGTACTACGAGAAAGAGGCAGGTGTCCTATTCACCGTCGTAGTTTTCGTCCAGTAGATACCAGCCCCGGCGAGCATTATAAGTATTTTGGTTTGCGGGATGCCTATGGTCGCATGGGTGAGATATTTGCAGGCATGTACTTAATCCGCAATGGATATTCCCTGAGGGCACATAGTTATCATGCCGGGTGGACAGGTGAGATTGATCTGATTGCAGCCAAAAATGATGAGATAATCTTTGTAGAAGTAAAAAGTTTTGCTGGTGAGGCAGATGATTCATTGGCTCTGGAACGTGTAACCCCAAAAAAACAAAAGCAAATTGGGAAAATTGCCGAAATCTATCTTCAGAAACATGAAGTCGAGGAGGCAGAGTGCAAATTTGAAATAATGACTGTTAATTTTTCCAGGCCTAAACCAACCATACTGCATTATCAAGACGCATTTTTACCGTTGTAATAAAATGGGATCACTATGAAGCTCTATAAACTCAATATTTTTATCGTAATACTCAGCTCTCAGCTAATCGCCTCACAGCCAATTATTTACGGCGATAAGGGTGTCGTGGTTGCCCATAGCCAGGCAGCTTGTGATGCCGGGATTGAAATTCTAAAAGATGGGGGAAATGCCGTTGATGCAGCTGTAGCCGTTTCATATGCATTGGCAGTAACTCATCCTCAAGCGGGCAACCTGGGTGGGGGTGGCTTTATGCTGATTCAGATGGCAGATGGACGCAAAGCTGCCCTGGATTATCGTGAAATGGCACCAGGTCAAGCCCATCGAGATATGTTTCTTGATGACAGTGGATATGTCGCAGAGGGAAAAAGTATTCGTGGTGGACTCGCTGTGGGAGTCCCGGGGACTGTAGCTGGTATGCAGTTGGCTCTGGACAAATATGGCTCAATGTCACGCAAAAAAGTGCTGAAACCAGCTATACATCTTGCCCAGAAGGGATTTGAAGTACCCTATGATCTTGCCTACTCCTTTGGTTGGTTGAATCAAGCTGCTATTGACTTTGATGAGACCCGCCGAATCTTCTGCTGTAATGGTGAATTATATATGCCGGGAGATTTATTTAAACAGAAGGATTTAGCCAAAACGCTGAAGTTGATCCAGAAAAAGGGTAATAAGGGATTTTATGAAGGTGCTGTTGCAGAAGCCCTGTTAAAAAGTAGTACCGCCCATGGGGGAACCATCAGTCTGGAAGATATGGCAAACTATAAGGCGCTTGAACGTGTACCAGTTGCCGGAATTTATCGAGGCTTCGATATTCTTTCTATGCCGCCACCCAGTTCAGGAGGGATTGCACTCATTTCCATGTTGAATATGATGGAAGCGATGAGCTTTGATTCATTGGGCTGGCATTCGGCTCAACATATCCACCGCCTGACAGAAGTTGAGAAACGGGCATACGCCGATCGCAGTGTGTGGCTGGGTGATCCGGATTTTTTTGAAGTACCTCAAAATACACTTGTTTCCAAAGCCTATGCTCAGCTGCGGATGCTAGATTATGATAGCCTGAATGCCACACCAAGTGATTCTATATACCCCCTGAATGATAGGGACTTACAGAATATTGGTGTTGGTGGATATGAGAGCGAGGAAACAACCCATTTTTCGGTGGTTGATCAATGGGGGAACGCTGTCAGTGTTACCACAACCCTGAATTGGTCCTTTGGCTCATATGTAACTGTTGAAGGCTACGGATTCTTACTCAATAACGAGATGGATGATTTTAGCTCCAAACCAGGGGTTCCAAACTCATTTGGCCTGATCGGGAATGCGGCAAATGCCATTGAGCCAGGCAAACGTATGCTTTCAAGTATGACTCCCTCCATCATGAGCAAAGATGGAAAAGTCGTTCTGGTCCTCGGATCACCAGGTGGTCCAACCATTATTACCTCAGTTTTGCAAGTGATTCACAATCTGGTGGACTATGGAATGTCTTTGCAGGAGGCAGTGAATGCTCCACGCTTGCATCATCAATGGCAACCGGATGTTATTCAATATGGACCTCGGTCCATCACTGAAGAGACGGCGGCAGAGCTAATGCAGATGGGCTATCAGCTGCAAGCAAGATCCGCTTTTGGAGAAGTTAATGCGATATCCAGAGATCAAATATTTGGCGGATGGGTGGGAGCCCCGGACTATCGAATTGCGTCTCACGGATCTGCATATTAAAATTGCTGAACATTATGAACCTGGGCAAGTTGGACCTGTATCAGCAAAAATTTGACCTGTGCTTTATGGAGGAAATCAAGATATGAGTAAAAAAGAGCAGCAAGCCAGGCGATCAAAGGGGGGTAGTGCATTTCGCGGCCTATTGCACATCATTGTATCAGTATTAATTCTCAGGGCTACGGTTATCGAAGCCTATAATGTTCCCACAGGTTCCATGGAAACCACTATTCGAATTGGTGACTTCATTCTTGGAAATAAATTTATATATGGAATCCGAACACCTGATTGGATTGGGGTGCCCTGGACCAATTATGGATTCTCAGTACCCTATTATCGTCTTCCAGGCTTTGAAGATCCAAAAACTGGGGATGTGGTTATATTTCGCTACCCAAATGATCATTGGCCAGCCAACCAGATTGGTCCTCTCGACCCGAGTCTGAATTATATCAAACGCTGTATTGCAGGACCCGGACAGACTCTTGAAATCAGAGAGAAAGATGTTTTTGTGGATGGGATTCAGTTTCCACTTCCGGAACACGGACGGGCCTCCAAGCTCAATTTATATGATGATGAATACCAGGAACGGATGATTTTCCCACGGGGAATCGGTAATCGTGATAATTTTGGGCCACTTAAAATTCCCGCTGCCGGAGATACTCTGCTTTTTAGCAGAGATAATTTAGATCATGCAGTGAATGTTATTTCACTCGAAGGTCATGAGGTCAGTCCCGGGGTTGAAGGGCAACTCACCATCGATGGAAATTCTGCAAATAACTATATCTGCGAGCAAAATCATTATTTTATGATGGGGGATAATCGAGACAATTCTCATGACAGCCGTTATTGGGGACTGGTACCGGAATCCAATATTATCGGTGAAGCGATCCTGACCTACTTGAGCTGGGAGCAAACCGAGCCAAACTTACTCAGAAGACTTTTCAAGCTTCGGCCTGGGCGAATGTTTCATCTGATTGAATAATTGCAGTTTAATTCAGGTTTTATTTTCCACTTTTCATGGCGAGGTTTCAAATCCTCGCCTTTTTATATTTGTGAATATCCTCACTTCCATTTTAGTATGTGGCTAACTATTATATCGAGTTCTTTGCGAAATGATGTGTATCATTTAAATAATACCCCTAATTCATTGAGGCACAATGACTTCACAAGATATTAGAAAACAGTTTATTGAATTTTTTGAGGAGCGCGGTCACAAGTTTGTAAGGAGTGCAGGTGTCGTTCCTTTTGACGATCCAACCTTATTGTTCACAAACGCCGGGATGAACCAGTTTAAGGGAATCTTTCTTGAAACTGAAACTGCAGGACATCCCAGAGCCGTAAATTCACAAAAATGTATCCGCGTCAGCGGAAAACACAACGATCTGGAAGAAGTTGGTCGTGATCTCTATCATCACACTTTTTTTGAGATGCTGGGTAATTGGAGCTTTGGTGATTATTATAAACAAGATGCCATAAAATGGGCCTGGGAGCTGTTTACAGAAGTCTGGAAAATTCCTAAGGACAAGCTTTATGCTACGGTATATCATGCTGATGATGAAGCCTTTAAGCTCTGGTCAGAACTCACTGATATACCAAAAGATCATATTTTAAAATTTGGTGAAAAAGACAATTTTTGGGAAATGGGTGAAACCGGTCCCTGTGGTCCTTGCTCCGAATTGCATATCGATTTGGGAGGTGATCCTGGAATTGATGGATCCCATCCTGAATTGGGTGTTAATACGGATAATCCACGATTCATTGAACTGTGGAACCTGGTATTTATTCAATATTTTCGCGGAAGTGATGGTGAGCTCAAGGAATTACCAAACAAACATGTTGATACCGGTGCTGGACTGGAACGAGTTGTGGCATTCCTCCAAGGAAAAGTCAGCAACTACGATACTGATTTATTTACTCCAATCCTCGATGAAATCGTCAGACTAACCGAGATTCCCTACGATTCTGGAGATGCGGGAATGGCTCACCGGGTGATAGCGGATCATGTTCGTATGCTTTCATTTGCAATATCTGATGGTGCTTTACCATCAAATGATGGACGTGGGTATGTCTTGCGCCGAATTCTACGTAGAGCAGCCCGTTTTGGTCGTAATCTGGGGATGAATGAAGCCTTTATCTATAAGTTGGTACCAGTTGTAGTTGATGTCATGGGTGAGGCCTTCCCTGAATTGCATGATCGGGTCGCCTATATCCAAAAGGTCATCAAATCAGAGGAAGATTCCTTCAGTCAGACACTGGATAGAGGGCTTCAAATCTATGCTGGTCTGGTCAAAGAGACAAAAAACGCCGGAGCCTCTGAAATTTCAGGTGAAAACGTATTTAAATTATATGATACTTTTGGATTCCCAATAGATCTGACCAGCCTCATGGCAGAGGAAGATGGTTTGGGAGTGGATCTAAATGGCTTTGAAACCCTTATGGCTGCCCAGCGCGAAAAAGCCCGTGGAGCGACCCAGTTTAAACAGAATAAGGATCATAATGCAGAGTGGAAAATCCTCCAGGCGGGAGATCATTCACAATTTCTAGGCTACACTCATCAACAGCTCGATACGGTACTGGTTCAATATTTGGAGGTGGAGGCTAAGTATTTAGTCATTTTAAAACAAACCCCTTTTTACGCTGAAAGTGGTGGCCAGGTTGGCGATACTGGACGCATCTACAATGCTGAAATGGAATTGAAAGTCCTGAATACTCAAAAAGATGGTGATTCCATCGTTCATGAAACACAACTGGTCTCAGGTGAACTTAATGAAGAACCCGTAATTGCTGAAATTGACACGGCACGCCGTGCGGCTATCATTCGCAATCACAGTGCCACTCATCTGCTCAATGCAGCGCTCAGGGAAGTTCTGGGAGATCATGTCAAACAAGCTGGTTCATTGGTGAATGAACATCACCTGCGGTTTGATTTCAATCACTTTGAGAAGATGACTCCAATTGAGTTGACGACTGTTGAGAAGTTGGTGAATGCTGAAATACGTGAGAATACGTCAGTTAGCATCCAGATTTCAAGTTTCAATGCTGCCAAGGCGGCCGGTGCTCTGGCCTTCTTCGGAGAGAAATACGGGGATGAGGTAAGAACGGTTAGATTCGCTGAATTCAGCCATGAATTGTGTGGTGGCGTTCACGTAAGTGCCAGTGGAGATATTGGGTTTTTTAGAATCGAGTCGGAGTCCGCTATTGCTGCAGGTGTACGCAGAATTGAAGCGGTTTCAGGATGGGTCGCCGAAGATCATGCTCGAAGAGATCGAACCGCGTTGGATCACCTGCGTCATATATTGACATCAGATGTGAAAGATCTGGGAACCAAGGTCCAGAGCCTACTTGATGAAAAGAAACTTTTGGAGAAACAGGTGCAGAATTTGTTTTTTGATCAGGCAGCATCTGCTTTCGAAAATATTATTGAAAAGGCACAAACAATTGGCGGTGTAAGAGTTGTAAGTGAACTGGTCAATCTCCCTGATACTGAGTCACTTAAGGATCTTGGCTCAGATTTGATAAAACAAATGGGAAGCGGCGTTGGGGTTTTGGGAACCATCATAGATGAGGTGCCCTATGTTGTCTGTGTGGTCTCTGATGATGTCATCGCTCAACACAAACTGAAAGCGGGTAATGTCGTTCGTGATCTCGGGAAGCAACTCGGTGGCGGAGGTGGTGGTAAACCTCAAATGGCTACAGCAGGTGGGAAAGATGCTGGCGCTTTAAAAGACGTTCTTGCAGGTGTATATGATATGATAGGAGCCTTGATAGCATGAGGACAAAGTTAATTGTGGAAAAATCTACATCAGGACAGATTGGAACTTCCATTCCTGAGTTGGATGTACAGGAAAGAGAACTGGGAAATTTGATACCTGAGAAGTACTTGCGGTCTGAGCCTCCCAGACTCCCGGAAGTATCGGAGCCTGAGATAGTTCGTCACTATGTGGCCCTTTCTACCCGGAATCATCATGTGGATAAGGATTTATATCCATTGGGCTCCTGTACCATGAAATACAACCCCAAGATCAATGATTGGACCGCATCAGCCCTGGCTGATACCCATCCATACCAACCAGAAGAATTAAGTCAGGGGCTTTTGGGCGTATACTTCGAGTTAGAGCAACAACTCTGCGCCATCACAGGGATGTCAGCCTTCACACTCCAACCGGCTGCCGGGTCTCAAGGTGAATTGGTCGGCGTACTTCTTATGCGGAAGTACCACGAATTAAAAGGTAATTCCAAAGACACAATCCTGATTCCAACTGCGGCTCATGGAACAAATCCGGCATCTGTAGCAATGGCGGGCTATAAAGTAGTCGAGGTCAAATCAAATGCTGAGGGGCTGGTGGATTTGGCTGATTTCGAAGCGAAAATCACCGATCATGTAGCTGGTTTTATGCTGACAAATCCCAACACACTGGGGCTTTTCGAAGAGCATATTTTTAAAATATCAGAACTGATTCACGCTGTGGATGGATTGATGTATATGGATGGTGCCAACATGAACGCCATGTTGGGTATTGCTCGGCCCGCTGATATGGGATTTGACATAACCCACCTCAATCTGCATAAAACTTTCTCTACACCCCACGGTGGCGGCGGACCTGGTGCAGGACCAATTGGTGTGATTGATAAGCTGGTTGATTATCTGCCCAAACCACGCGTTGAAAAGGTCGATGGGAAATACTTGTTAAATCACGAACTTGCAAACAGTATTGGAAGAGTACACGGATTTTATGGAAATTTTGGGGTGCTCGTGAGAGCCTGGACCTATATCAGAATGTTAGGGCCAGATGGATTACGACATATATCAGAGACTGCCATTTCAAATGCCAATTATTTAATGCATAAGCTAAAAGATGTATTTGAATTGGCTTATGATCGAAGCTGTATGCATGAATTTGTGCTTTCAGCTCAGATCCAGAAAGAACAGGGTGTGAACGCGCTCCATATCGCAAAACGGTTACTAGACTTCGGATTTCATTCTCCAACAATGTATTTTCCACTCATCGTTAAAGAAGCTTTGATGATTGAACCCACAGAAAGTGAGAATTTGGAAACGCTTGATCGCTTTATCGATGTAATGAAACAAATCGCTGAGGAAGTGGAGCACAATCCCGAACTCGTTCTTTCAGCACCGCACACTACCCCAGTGGGGCGGGTTGATGAAACCTATGCTAATCGCAATCTAAACGTCCACTGGTAAGATGTCTTTCCAATATCTAAATGGTCGACTACACTGCGATGGTGTGGATCTCCAGACCGTTGCGGATGAGTATTCTACCCCAAGTTATGTTTATTCTGAATCTATTCTTAGAAGGAATGCGCAAGTCCTGAAAGACTGTTTTATCGATAGGGGCTTTAAAGTTTCCTATGCCATGAAGGCGAACTCAAATCCTCAGATACTAAAGCTCTTTAGAACGTACGGATTGGGTGTGGATATAGTATCAGCTGGCGAATTCAAGCTGGCTCAGAAAGTCGGTTTTAGGGGCTCCGAAATCAATTTTGCAGGTGTAGGCAAGACGCTTACAGAATTGGATATGGCCCTGGAGTCAGAAATCGATTATTTCAATGTGGAAAGTAGATTTGAACTGGATATTCTTGAAACTCGGGCTGCGGTTTTTGATAAAAAAGCACCTGTACTATTACGCCTAAATCCGGATATTGATCCACAAACCCATCCCCATATCTCTACCGGTTTAAAGCAAAATAAATTTGGGATGGGACCTGATAAGGTCCATCATATTTTGACCCATCCCCAGGATTATCCTCATATAAAATTTGATGGGATCCACTGTCATATTGGCTCACAGATTATCAGACCAGACCCATTTTTTGATCTTATCAGCTATCTGCAGAGCTTCACTTCCAATCTCGCTTCAGCAGGAGCTGAAATAAATCAGGTCGATCTGGGTGGGGGTTTTGGCGTTAATTATCAGAATCCCTTTGAAGATATCCTCAAAACGACGCCCTATCTAGAGTCATTCGCAGATGCTGCCAACGAAAAATTGAGTCAGTATCAACTCCATATTCAACCTGGACGAGTGCTCGTGGCCAATAGTGCCATATTATTAGCTCGCGTTCTGGGGACAAAGGAGAATGGCGGCAATCATTTTATTGTAATTGACGGAGCGACAACTGATCTGATTCGCCCGGCTCTCTACGGAGCTTATCATGCGATTTATCCGCATATTCAGAAAGAAGGATCGCGGCTTTTTGATGTGGTGGGTCCAGTATGTGAGAGTTCGGATGCTCTAGCTAAACAGAGAGAGCTCCCTGAGCTTGAGACAGACGATCTGTTGACAATCGCCTCAGCCGGGGCATATGCAAGCTCAATGGGCTCCACTTATAATATGAGACCCTTGAGTCCAGAGGTTTTGGTTACACGTGAAGGAAAATCAAAACTGATCCGGCAGCGTCAATCGTTTGAACAAATGACTGCTCTTTATTTGTGAATCTTGCTGCTATATCTCGGCAAGCAGGGGTTGACATTAATACATAGCTGAATTTACTTATTCAAGGGGTCACCAGCCTCGAGGATAATCATAATTAGTGAACTACATACACTCGAGTTGGATTAATAATTATTGGGAAAAAACCATGAAGAGAATCATTAGTACAGAAAATGCTCCAGGAGCTATCGGACCTTACAATCAGGCAGTAGAAATTAATGGCCTGATATTCACAGCCGGTCAGATTCCACTTGACCCAGCCACAGGAAAATTGGTTGAATCCTCCTTCTCCCATCGCGTATATCAAGTTATGAACAATCTGAATGCAATTCTTGAGGCAGCTGGAAGCGATTTTTCAAAAGTGATCAAAACTACTATCTTCGTAACCGATCTGGGGCAATATGCAGAACTGAATAGGATTTATGGTGAATATTTCCCTGGTGATGATGCACCTGCTCGTTCAGCTGTCCAGGTTGCAGCATTACCTCTGGGGACCGATGTGGAAATCGAAATGATTGCTGTCAAATAGGTAGAATGTATACACCCTTAAAAAAGATAGCGTTCATCCTGATTGCCCTCACTCTGCTTTACAGCCAGGACCAGAAGGGAGAATCAGTAGATTCCAGTAAGGTAAAAACTCCCGGTAAAGCACTACTTTTTTCAATCATACCAGGAGGGGGGCAAGTTTATAACAGGCGGCCTGTCAAAGCC
>JABMPR010000209.1 GCA_013202895.1 bacterium
GCTGCCTCCCAATCTGACCATTCAATAAACTGAACATCATCAAACCAGGCATAACTTTCTCCAATAGTGGGCACGTCAGTATTCAATCGAATATCAAAATGAGTTGCCATGGCAGGAGGGATGGTTTCTTTGTGAAAATAGGACCAATCCTGCGTTCCGTTAATACCAGCACTTAAATTGTGAGTAGCCAAAATGGAAGAGCTCGTCCGACTGGCATAATATCGGACTTCAATAGTAACATTGTTTGCATTTTGAACTTTTATATATCCAGCAAGATGATGCGCTTTTGAGGCGTCCAAACGGATACGGTTCTCAAGGTTGGTGATGACATTATCACCTGAGCTGGCTGAGCGATGTTGGCCGATTGAACGTTCACCAGAATGTGCCTGGGTAAGATCATACCACTCGTCGGTACTATTCACGTTCCATTGGGTAGCACCTTCCTCCTCCATATTCCCATACCAGAGCAGTTCGCGGCCCAGACGAAATTGCCAGTCAGTGCCTGTTGAAGTTGATAAGGCAGAAAGATTCCCTAATCTGTGCACATCAACAGGTTGTGAAATCCAATTGGCGCCCACAGGCTCCAGGTTAAGGGGGCGTCGATTCTGAATCGGAGTCCTGGGCATAGCTAATGTGTCAAGCCAGACTGAAGCTGTAATATTGTCTCGGTCAACGTACAAATAGGTGTTAAGATCTCGAGATTTTTTGGCCAGATAATCAAGCAAGTGTAAACCCAGGGTGCCTGTTGCAGGCACAGGGATATAATCATCTAAAAAGACCGGGTTTACCGAAAAGGCTGAGAATCCAGAGGCATCCACTTCAGCATTTAGGACAACAGAGGGGAAGGTTTCGTGATAATTCAGGTCAAATATAAAATTTCCCAAGGAGTGGGCGATGAGTCCACCATTATATACCTCGAAACCTTGAATAATATGTGGATGATGAACCACAACCAGATCTGCCCCGGAATCAATAGCGTAATGCCGGATTTCACGATCCCACATGTGGGGTACATCCAGAAGCGGTGAAAAATTTTCATCCTCATTACTTTCACCTGGTTGATCCATATGATCGATAATTTCTGTAGGGGCTATCCAGTCATCTACAGGTAACCATGAACCGAATTGATGTCTATCGTAACCAGCGCCAGGAGAATAGGAGTACTCACTTCCGGCATGCATCTCCATGACGACAAGATCTGCCACATCTTGAACCGCATTGATCTGTTGTAAAAGATAATAAGGTGATAAATAAGCGAAGCCCGGTTTGCTATTGGCTGCATGGAGATAGGGTTGATAATTGTTGTATTGGCCAGTACGATCACTATTGGCACACCAGGCAATGGTAACACCTTTTGTATTTGTGAAAACAGGTTGATAAGCCTCATCGCTATCGACTCCAGATCCTGAATACAAGATATTATTCGACATCAATGTCTGCTGAGTGGTTTGAAGCCCCGTGAGTCCATAGTCCAGTGTATGATTATTGGCCAGTGACACTAGATCAATGCCAGCCTCGGCTATTCCCAGGGTGTACTCGGGTTTACCTTTATAAGACACTGATTTGGTTGGATGTTCTATTCCTTCAAGTGTCATTGTACATTCAAGATTGGCAATACTTAGGTCTGCGTTATTCCCCAATATATCAAGGGTGGGTTCAAAAATTGATGCAACACCGCCGGTCTCAATAATGCCACCGGCATCCTCATAACGGCGAGCGATCATGATATCACCCACAAAGTTTAAAGTGAGGGGAAAACTGGTTTCGCCAACATCCACTATAATTTCGGTTCGAGCCTGACCCAGGTTTCCGGATTCGTCCTGAACCTGCAATAGAACTGAGTAAGCATGATCGTCTTCAACGATAAAGGTGTGGGTAGGAACAGGATCCTGACTCATCTCCCCATCTCCAAAATCCCACTGGTATAAATGGTTATCGCTATCTGCATCTTCAATCAAGGCCTGGAATTGTACATCCACACTGCGCTGATTGGAGGCATTTCGGTAAACCGTCCCCTGGTTA
>JABMPR010000210.1 GCA_013202895.1 bacterium
ATTGTGATGATGTCAAATTTCATTTTTTGTTCTTGCACAATATGATCAAGAGCTTTATCAAATATATTGAGATTGAAATTTTTACGGGCAAAACGTACTGCATTTTGTGAAATCTCCTGCCCAAAACACTCATACCCTGCCTGCTGAGCCAGGGACAGGAAAAATCCATTCCCACAACCTATGTCCAGTAAGTTTCCCGATGGATTTAAACCCTCCAAGAATTTAACTCTTTGATTACTAATATGATAAGCCTCACACAAACTTGCTTCCTTTGCATCAGCTGCAAAAGCTTCAGGTAATTCGTCATCCTCTCCCCAGAATTTCTCATAAAGTTCTGTTTCCTGTGGGGGATTTTCCAGGTAGGTAAGACCACATCCTCTGCAACGAACAATGCGGAAGTTATCGGTTTTATTTAATAGAAGTGATTTTTGCCCAGCGCAATGAGGGCAAGAGCGTTGAGACATATCTTATTTATCACTGCACTTTGCGCAGTTCCTGCATTTTCATATTTTTACCTTAACACTGCTATCTTCTGGCCGCTAGTATTTCCCTCTTCGTTATATAAATACAGGAGATAAACACCACTGCCTACAACATCGCCAGAACTATCATGGCCATCCCAATGGGCTTCAAAGCCCTGGACATTATTCTCCTGGGAAGTCAATTCCTTCACCAGGGTACCTGATATAGTGAGAATTTTAACAGATGAGTTATCCATGAGACCCTGAATGATAACCTTTTCATGGATATCTGGATTAAAAGGTTGGGGATAAATATGGATCCCGGAGTAATCCTCTTTAGGATCAGCAAAAGGTGTATTAAATATTGATATCCCCTTGGGCGTTGATATGAAAGCCCTCCCAGAATGGGCATCGAAAGCTATTGAAAATATTTCATTGTCCAGCAGTTCAGAATTCCCTGAGTTGTATCCGAAACCGCCATTGATCCAGCGTCCATTATCCAATAATACCTGTATGCCGGCATTTGAGGACAAAAACCAATGATTTCCCCGCTGATCTATTTCAATGCCTGTTACATTGTAGTCTGTCAATTGCCAGTAGTAGTAATAGTCTGATGACTTCGAAGTCATATATAGACTCGCCCAAGCTTTTAGCTCATCACTGGTCAGCCATTTATCTGGTAGTACCATACTCTGTACCCCAGCCGGTGTCAATATCCACAGAGTATTTCTAGAATCGACTTCAAGTTGAAGGATATCATTGGATGCCAGAGGAGGTACGCCAAGTAAAGTGGAAACCTTTAGATCGCTCATGTCATTCAGATCCCCCTCATAATCTATGAGATTAATGCCCCCCAATGCTTGCAGGGGTGACCAAACTTGAGATCCAAGCCACACCAGATTGTTATCATCTATAGCAATTGATTTTATAGTTCGGCTACCCAGACCTCCCTGATACTGACTGATATGATAAATCGAGTCCTCCGCTCCCATAATGGTGAGCACATTTGCCCCATCCTGAACTAATTTCGTTGTAAGCCAGACATTATTACGGCTATCTACAGCCATTTGGGCGGGCAATATATAAGTCTCACTGTCATATGTTGGAGTAAGCACACCATCGACGGCATTAAAAAACCTGCTCTCGCCAGGCTGCTCATCATCAAGCCTTAGCACCCCTTTACCCTGTAGTGAAAGGTATAGATTACCCTCCAGGTCCTGTATCATATCCTCCACAACTGCCCTGCCAGGATATTCAAGAGTGTCCACAATCATTTCATCCCAGTTATAGGCTGACTCATCAAAGGCAGAATTAACATCTCCAGGTTTGATTGTTCTCCAACCCTCCCCCGAATGAATACTGATACCATTATAGGCTGCTGCAACCAGATTACCATCCGCGATGGTCAGCATCCGATTGAAAAAATGATCTCCTGGTCGATTCGCAGAAAAGCTCTCAAATATTTGATTGCTCCAGAGAGATAGGAAATCTGTATCACTACTCATCCAAACCTCATCCAAATATGTGGCAATACTGGTTATACCCGACCCGCTTGTCAGTTCATTGGATTCTGCGGTTTCCAGATCATATTCATGAATACCTACACTATTTGTATAAACTAAAAGTGCGGGTGCTGCGGAGATTATTTGAAAATCTGTAATTGTGTTGGAAGTTGATAATATCTCACTATATGTACTATAATCATAAGTATACAATTTACTATCTACTGCCAGCAGAAGGACATCACCGTAGGCTGCCATCCGATTAATTTCAAGGTTATCGCCTGGCACCGCACTCACACTCCAGTTTGAGGGATCCTTTAGATTGCTGCCATCAAGTTCTACCCATAGAATTCTATACCTGGTTCTAAAGATTAGTTTTCCATCTAAATGCAGGACATCGCTTATTGATGTGAGATCAAGTGAACTCTGGCCGGGAAAATTATTAAACAGATCCCTATACTCGATCTCATTTGATCCCTTGCGGTAAAGCAGTAATCCACCTTCAATGCCATCCTTATAGGTTGCATAAACAGAATCTCCAACCTCCACATAACTGCTTATCTGGTCGAGTTCAACAAATTCAACCGGTAAATGTTTTCCATCCTTTAGGTCAATAACCTCTGTTATGGGACCGGGGCTATTGGATCCGACCCACAATAAGCTATCAGAATCAATGTAAATAGTGCTTACATCAAAATTCTGGGTCTGATGACTCTGGATACCGTAATCAAAGCTCCTGGCTGTTTTGTCAAAGCGAAGAACTCCACCATCGGTCGCAAGAAGCACTTCATTTTCCACAGATAGCATAGCACGGATTTCTGTCAGAGTTGGTAGGCTCTCCCAGGTCCCAACCTGAGCGAAAGCGCTCTGGATGAAAAGGAGAGTGAATAAATAATGAAAGAATTTCGGCATGAACGTCCACCCGTTTTGCTTAGCAGATCGAATGCGAGCTGGTTTGTTTATTAAGCTTGTCATGGCTCCTTATACATCGCTATGTGTGACACGTTCCCTAATAACTATGGGATCAGATCAGGTCGTTTTTCGGGCAGAAGCCCCAGAGCACCGATAGCTAAGCCGTTATGTCCACCCTGAAGGCAAGCTGAATGAGAGCTTAGATAATATTGTTCGTCAAAAGCGGGATCAGTAAACAGATTTTGTTCTCTAAGTTCCAGGGGATAATCTGCAGCGCTCCCTGGGAAAAAGCAATTCCAGCGCATAGCTTGCTCACCCCTAAGCATTTTAAACTCATCGATTTCTGTTTGGTAAAATATATTGTGATCTAACAATTCAAGGGTTTCCGGCATTAATTTCAAGCTAGCGCTATTACTGACAAAGGTATTACTGGAAATTTTTATAAGACCTGAGATACTGCTGGATCGCAAGATCCCTCCCGTATGCTGGAAAATATTTTGCCTTAATAATAATGACTGCAAATGGGGTCCCGTGGCCAGGATTGAATAGTCAGCGATTTCATCAAATTGATTGGAAAGGATTTCAATATTTGCATAATTACCAACCCGGATACCAGTGTGTGCTTTATATATTTTAGAAAAGGACATAGAAAATGATACTGAGGCTTGTGCGTCTACTGCTATTTTACAGTTTGCGAATTGGCTTTGTACGATTTTAGCCCGACTGCCTTCTGCCAGCTCAATTGCTGTTGAATTTGATCGAAATTTTGATCCATTCACTTCTAGCAGCCCATTCATCAGTTTTATCCCATAACCGCTACCCGAATCAAACACACAAGTTTCAAATCTGGCAGAAGCCTGATTAATTAGACCTGCATCCTGGTTATTGGTGAGTATTGCATTTGATAGGATAAAATCTTCAGCAGACAGGATTTCAAATGCATTGATCGAATTGTTCTTCCAGCTATCGTGTGTACTTGAGATATAACCCATATCTGAAAAATAGCTGGCAGATTTGTTGTTCACCCAGAGATTGTTACTCATAGTAAGTCTGGAGATTGATCTAAGATCAGTACCCATCACATTGGATTCAACCCTATTTGAATCCAGCCCAACATTCAGAACGTCTTCTATCAAGAGACCTTTTTGGTTTGATTTGACCAGATTATTTCTAGATGTCACTTCTTTCCCAGACCGGAAAAAGGCAGCATTTCCGCCGTTGGAGGAGATCAGATTATTCCTGAATTTTATTTCTTCAAAATCAGTAACCTGCAAGCCGTTTCCATTATTAACAAAACTCACATTTTCGATATGTACCGAATTAAGTGAATCCACACTCAAGGCCAGTGTTGGATTTGCCTGAAATGTGGAATGATGGATCAGAAGTTCGTTTCCATGTGAAATTTTAAAGCCCTCCTGACCGTTATGACCTACTCGAACGCCAGCCATCCGTGCTTTGGCTGTCCGTTCTAATGAGGCTCCACTTTCACCATTTCCAGTGAATTCAGAATTAAGAATGCGGAGTGTGTCAACATCGCTGATCACCATTCCATTGACAAGATTACCAACTGCCCTAAAATTCAGCAGGCCACCGATTGTGGAATTTTTCAGATACAAACCATTTCGGCCATTGCCCCTGGCTTCCACCTCATTTATAAGCACAAAGGGGCAGTCCTCAAGTAATATGCCATCCTGGAAAGAATCTATTACCCCCACCGTGTCCAGCCATACTTCAGAAACTGAGTTCAGCTCCAGCCCGGACCCCATGGTATTGGTAATGGTCACTTTATGGGCTTCAAATAGTTTTCCTCGACTGGCTCTGATTGCAGTTTTACCGGCCATATCGAATGTGCTGTTAAACAGTTTGATCTGCCCTCCATCCAGATGAATAGCACCCAGGCCCAGATTTATGAAACGTACATTTCTCAACTCCAGCGTAGCCTGAGATCCAACTTCAATCGACCACATATCACTGTCGCCAAAATCACAATTTTCAAGGATAAGATTTGCCGAATCCAGCTTGATGAGGGTGTTCTCTGAGCCAGCTCCACGAAAGTTAAAATCTGTAATATGTACAGTAGCCCCACCATTTACACTAAAGCAGCCCTGTTCACTGCCCATCCAAACAGGTCGAGCGTTCTGCTTACCCCGGATACGAATATCTTTTTCAAAGTTACGAAAAGAGGAAATCTCAGCTCCTGTATAATTAACAACATCGGGTGAAATTTTGAGTGTATCCAGTGCTTCCAGACTGGATAGGTCCAGAGGATAATTCAATAGGTTTCTGACTCGCAACCCACTACTGCATGAACTTAACAGCACACTCACAACGAGAATCAGGCCGGTGTGGTAATTATTCGAGAATCTATGCTTTAGATTTATTTGTTTTTTCATTCGTTTGTGTGCGTCTATCGATTGTACCAAAATGAAATTGCCACAGCAGGTGGAATTAGCCTTGATTTGCTTAGCGGGAATGTATAGGAGTCGAACCTATCCGCCGGC
>JABMPR010000211.1 GCA_013202895.1 bacterium
CATCAAGCTGAATTATCGATAAACTGATTTGATAATTTTCACAACTTATTGAATAGGAATCGATGGACTTCAAAATGAAGCACTTATCCAAACAACTACTGCTTGCCCTGTCGATGGCAATCTTCGCCGGATTGCTTAATACCTGTAGCTCTTCGGGAGAGGTCACTTCCGATATGGTGGACGAAAGTTACCAGGACTATCGAGATGGTAAGAAAAAGGCTCTGAATAACCTTATATCCTACTACCGCAATCCAGCTCTACCAATGGAAATCCGAAAAGCATCTTTACTGAAAGTCATCGAGTCCAACGATCCGGTTGGACTGCAGGCTATCAGGAATTCTCTTCAAGAAGGTAACGATCTGGATTATACCTTATTCAAGACAGGTGTACAAGCTTTGAGCAAAACCAAAGATAAAGAAAATACCAAAACCATTTTGAAAGCCATGCAATCCAGTCGAGCGGGCTATGTATCCGTGCGGGATGAGATGTTTGCTATTATTGAAGATCAGGTTGATGCCCGTTCAGTTGGCCTAATTTTAAAACTCTATGCAGATGCTGAGGAGGACTACTCGTCTTTTCTTCAGAATTTAACATTGACTCTAGGCAAAATGGATGATGCTCGAGTTGTCCCCATCTTAATGTCCATTGCTGCCAATAAAAAAATCAATATTGGAATTCGAAACCTGGCAGTAGAAATACTGGCGACCAAGAATGATCCGGCCATCGCTCGCCTACTGGCGGAAATGCTGGATAATCCTGCCACTCAGGATCAGGTAAAAACCTTTGCCATCTCCATCATGGATGAAATGAAGGACGAACGGCTTCTCTCCAGTCTCATCGATGCCCTGCATAATGAGCAGGCAACCTATTATTCTATGCTGGATGCCATTACCCGAGCACTGGGTAATTTTGATGATCCCGAATTAAAATTGGCTATGATAAAGGTTGCCCGAGATGATCAGATGCCCAGCCGCTTCAGGAAACGAGCGATCAACTCCCTTTCTGTCTATAAAGATCCGAAAATCGTGGACGAGCTGGTTGAGATTTTAAATAATCCGGATAATTTTATTTACTATAATGATATCAGGGATTTGGTTGCAGCAGTCGATAGTCCTGAGTTGCAGCAAAAATTGCAGCATGTGGCTCGATCAACGCAAGCAAGCTGGGAGAAGGAATGATGGATTCAATGAGACTCCACGTGAAATTTCTGGTAGTAATTCTCATAATATTGTTGCCTCTCCTGAGTAGCGGACAGAAAAAAACTGCAGGGACCAGCAAAGGGTCAGATAAACGAGAGTTTTTTGAGCCCACACACAAAGTTGAAAACACCGATGCGGCAGTTAAGGAAATGCGGGAAGAAATTCACCAGATTCAAAATGAGATGGATCGTTTGCGTTCTCAGCTCCGTGAATATGATGATCTTAGTACTCCCCGCATTCGGAGAGAGATTAAGCGACTGGTAAATTTTCCGGACAAAATCAGTGAAATCACTCTAAAAAATGGAACCATTGTGCAAGGGAAAATCATTTCAGAGGATTTGGACAAAATAATAGTCCAGACCAATATTGGAACCCTTGCGATTGTCCAGGAGAATATTAAAGAATTGAGACCTTTTGATCGGCTCCATGCAGATGTTGTACTCAAGGGTGAATTTGAAGATCAGCGTCATACGGACAGCAGGGTCTTTATCGGGCAGGTTAGCAATAAGGGCTTACGCCGGGCTGATTTCGTCAGAATCCTGTTCAGACTCCACGATAAGCGGACCAATATTATCGCTCAGGACTCGTCATATATAAGTGGTGAGCCCTATACCTTTTACTCCAGTGTCGTCTGTGAAAGTTCACTATCACCAGGCGAATTCTCACTCTTTAGAGTGGAAGTAACACTACCCACTGGTATGGATGCGAAAAATATTTCCTATGTTACCTATAAGGTACTATTCGACGAATTCAATTAGCTCAATTCTTTTTGGCTGACAATTTTTATCCGTTTAAGAGTTTAATCTGGAGAGTTTCGATATTATCGCCCATACTCTATTCCTGTGAATTCCGAGTTTAGGTCATTTACATTGGGTAAGCACTGCTACTGCCGATTAAGTTTGGAGAAAAAATATGACTTCACCAGAAGATAATAAAATTCCAGATCAAGTTCCCGTTTCCGATCCAAAACCTCATGATACCATTCGTTCTGTCATCAACAAAGTTGAGAGCAAGATGGATCAATCTTCTGGCAAGGCTGGGTTGGATGAAATCAGGGACGGTCTTAAAAAGAAACAAAAAGAACGTATCATCAATGCTGCTTTTTCCAAATACCAGCAAAATGAAGAATTGAAGCCCTATCAGGCTGAGCTTATCAAATTGCAGCAGCATCTGGAGCGGGTCAGTAAAAAATTGATCATCCTTTTTGATGGTCGTGATGCATCTGGAAAAGGTGGCACAATCCGTAGGGTTACCCGCTATATGAATGAAAAACGCTACCGGGTTGAAGTGCCAGGTAGACCCTCCCAACGACAGCGGACGGAGCTTCATATGAAACGCTATATCGAGCGTTTTCCAGTAAATGGTGAAATTGTTTTATTTGACCGCAGTTGGTATAATCGAGCCCTTGTTGAACCAGTTATGGGTTTCTGCACTGATAAACAATACAGGGAATTTCTCGATACCGTAAATACCTATGAGAATAATTTTATCAGCGATGGTAAAACCATTTTGTTGAAACTATATTTTTCTGTTTCAAAAGAAGAGCAGAATCACCGTTTTCACCGTCGTATGCACGACCCACTCCGCCAGTGGAAACTGAGCGAGGTCGATCTACAGGCACAGGAATTGTGGGATGAATTCACCAAAAAGAAATTCAAGCTGCTAAAAAGAACTGATTCAGCTGAGGCTCCCTGGCATATCATTCGATCAGACAGTAAGCACAGTGCCAGATTGGAAACCATGAAACTGATTTTGAGTTCGGTCCCGTATCGCGGGCGCAGTCGTACTTTAGATTTTGACTTAAATACCGAAGTTGTTATTTCAGGGAAACATGAATTGAAAATTATGGAAAAACAACGCCGGAAACATGGCAGATTCATCGGTTAATTGCGAGAGGTATCATAATGGAAAAAAAACACGCACCTAAGAAAACAACCTCGACAACCAAACATAGGGCAACCAAACCAGCAGTGACTAAAGCGCCAGCCTCAGTAAGGAAAGCGGTGGATGCGGCTCCAGTGGCTGCTGAAAAGCCAAGTGACTCGAAGCAATACAAGCCCGATCTCCATGAGGGTACTGCATTTAAGAATATGCACAAAGAAGACGCTAAGGACCGCATTGCAATCTATGTCAAAAAGAAAATCCTGGATTATGAAATTGAGTTAAAACGTCTGCAGATAGAACTCCTAAAACTACAAAATCATGTAAAAGAGAATGACCTGCGCATGGTATTCATTTTCGAAGGACGTGATGCTGCTGGAAAAGGGGGCACCATAAAACGAATTACCGAGCATCTCAATCCTCGTGGTGCTCGTGTCGTCGCCTTGGAAAAACCCAGCGACCGGGAACGAGACCAATGGTTCTTCCAGCGTTATATTCAACACTTACCCACAGGTGGTGAAATGGTGCTTTTTGATCGAAGCTGGTATAACAGGGCTATGG
>JABMPR010000212.1 GCA_013202895.1 bacterium
AAACAATCTCTTTTACTCCTTCTCAGACTGAAGCAACCTTTGGAAAATAAATTGATAATATTTGAAAAGTGTTACCTATGTTAAGAGACCAATATGTTACCCATGTCCTGATCGCACCATGGGATACCATGGGCTTGACCCTACGTCCTCTGGATTAACCAGTATGTGTATATCCTGTGCGGGCATAAACACTTTTCCCGCTGCATATTTTGGGCTACATCAAGGACAATCACAGCATGACCGGACCCTGAAATGGGACCACGGGTTTCCATTCATCTTGCAGGGATAGGGTGCCAGCAAACATTTCAAATAGCCTAGTTTCCCGATCTCATCAGCCGTAGTGCCAGAAAAAGAGAAGTAGGCAATCATCGCACTGGATTTAGGGTTTAAAATCCATTGTCAATAAATATATAACCATTTATATTTTATGCTCCATTTATTACCCATTTACGACTTCATTTATTATGGAGTCCTGACCGTCACCGGTATTGTCCGAGTTGTTTGGGGTTTGATGAATTACCTCAGCATAAGTGAGGTATAAGAGGGACCTTTAGATGTCTATTAGTTCCAACTGTGCAAAATTATCAGTAGCAAAAGCTATCATGGTCTATTTCATCCTGTCAGCACCGCTGATCGCTGCAGTTCCTTGGCCCCTGGATTCCGAATGGATCGGATTACTGCAGTTTAATTGGAATAATCTTGATGATCCGGCAGATATCCCAAATTGTTATGCCGACGTCATTAACGATGAAAACGGTTATGCAGCTTATTACTGGGCCTCAGAAACAGCAATCTTCTACCGCTTGACACTCAGGTGCACGCCAATGAAAGTTGAACCGGATAATTTGTGGCAGTTCGCCTGGTTCGTCGCCTTCGATGTCGATGACGATAATTCACCTGACTGGGCTACGATGGTCGGGGGAATTTCGGAAGTTCTGGAAATTGCCTATAATTCGGGTGTCGATAATGATCCTGAAACTGTGGTATACTCGATAAATGATCCGCTTATTTCAGGTGAGGTAAGGGTAGCAGACGCAGGCTGGCCATCGTTTCCTGGGGCAACCTATCTGGATTGGCAGATCCCGTACAGCGCCTTAACCGTTGATGGATATGATCGCAACATCACAGCCTCCACCCCGCTGAAAATGTTTTTAACCACTTCATCTAATGAACAGCTTTCTGTCAAAGATGCTGCTGGGCCATCCACCACCATTTCCGGAGCGTTTGCCAATGCAGCCACTATCGTCCTTGGAAATCCAGGTTCCTTTGGTTTCCTGTATGATACGCGTGACCTGGATCCCGCTAGTAATCTGGGTGTGTGGTATCGTGGTGAGACCGTTACTGTGTCGGGCCAGGGATGGCCGCCGTCTGGCTCAAGCTATTATAATACCGGGATCCGGAATGTGCAGATCTTGGATACTCTACTGACAGTAGTGTGGTCCGGGACAATTACCACCAACGCCAATGGGGATGTCGCGGCGGAACCAGCCTGGTCCATAGACAATTCCACTGTTCCAGGAATTTACGTCCTTGCCGTAGAGGACCCCAGGACTCCCGGTGTCTACCTCACCTATGATACATTTACCATTTCAGCTCCAATGATGAACATTTCGAAAATTGCATTAACAGATTCGGTGGAATCTGGATCGAATGCCACCTACACGATCTCTGTCTGGAACACCGGCGACACAGCCGGTGATCTGGTATCGGTCATTGATTATCTGGCGACAGGTTTCAGTTATGTTCCCGGAAGCACATCCGGCCTGACCACCGCTGATCCTGTTATCGTTGGACAGGAACTTACCTGGTCAGGAACCTGGGCGGTTGATTTAGCTGATCAGCATTCAATTAAGAAAATATGTGTGAATAAAAATGCAACCAGGACCATAAGAAGGTAGCCGGGGAGTGTTCTTCTTCTCGACCAAGCATATGACGCCAGAGACTGTATTGACTGAAAGGCTTCCATTATTAGTTCTTATTTAAATTCAAATTATCCAATTCTATCAACACTCATACTCCACACCCAACCGTTCACTCTCACCAATCACCTTCAAATCTTCAGGTTCATATCCAAATTCCAACCACATCAAAAATAAAATGATAATCCGATGACCGACTGTGAGGACAGATAGGTTGATGGAGTAGTGTTTTTATCATGCGTAATTGATGTAACGACCCCATCACTTGTGGTAGTCACATCATAAACACTTTCATAGTATTTGAAAGTGATAGAGTTTTTATACTCTACGGTAATACTTAGAGGCTTTGCAACTCGCCATTCCATTCCAACGATGCCCTTCACACCCATCCCAATTCCCCATGAAGTTGCATCACTTTCTCTAAGCGTTCCAGAATAGGTCCTGCTCTTCTGGTTACTGATTATATGACCGAAGGTGCCATTTACAAAGGGACCCCAGCCCAAAAAATAGCTCACAGTCTCAGCTGTTTGATTGTGTTTCAAGGTATACCGCCCTAATGAAATGCTAATATCCTTCCTTGCGTCCAACGTCTCATCCGCTTGTTCAAAGGAGCTATCTGGATCATAAAAAAAGTCCGTGTCTTCTGAATCCCTATTGGTTTCAGACCACCTTCCATCCAATGAAAGTGAGTAGCGTACTTCCTTCTCTGGTGTTTCAAACCTTTTGTATGACAATGTTTGACCATCAAATGAGGCAAAATTAAATGAGCCTGTATACTGGAGTTGAATTGCTCGATTTAATTGATGATAGTTTGGATGTGCATCTGCTGTTGAATCTCGCCAAAGAAGTGTGTTATTTTCCCTCATCGTTTGGGTTTCTTGACCGACAACAATTGCTACAACTATTAGTAATATTGTGATCGTTTTCATTGTGTTCCTTTTCATTTTCACTAATGGTACCCTACACCAAATTTTTGTTATTCTCAATTACCTGATCTCAGTCATATGCTCACCACACCTTGGACATGGATGCTTTATATCCCAAGGTTGAACATTTGATGAGTCACAATTAGGACATCGATTCAGAAAACTTGGGACAACAT
>JABMPR010000213.1 GCA_013202895.1 bacterium
ACCTCGATTTTGTTCATAAAAGGAGGGCGGGATATTAACTTTGTACATCTCCCCCAGTTTTCTGGTTGCCCGGTCGTAGACATCTTCGCTTTGGACAACAACACCATCAAAATCAAAAAGGATAGCCTCCAGGCCATCAATGTCCGGCTTTCTATTTATAATAACTCCGCCACCTTCCTGAAAATGAATCGAAATCTATTAAGGATCAACCACCATCCACGGTGGCCCAGCCCGGGTTTTTAGGTGTGGGCGGCAAATTTGAAATTGCGCTGAAATAATGATTCCCAATATGCTTTAGAATATCCTTAATTGACAGACAGGCTTCCGGATGGTTGTTTTCATCGACCACGGGGACATGACGATAGCCTCCGACCACCATATAATTCAGGGCAAAGGCCAATGGCGCATCTGCAGTGAGAGTATCCGGATCAGTGGTCATAAAATCGCTAACCTTAATCTCTGAGTGAGACAAACCCTTGCCAACCACACGGCGAATGATATCACGTTCAGTAAAGATACCGATCAATTTTTCAGCTTCTACGACCAGCAAGCAGCCAATACGTTTTTCGCGCATGAGTTCCAGACAATCTGCTACACTTGTCTCGCCTACGGTCGTGATGGGTGTTTTAAGCTTCACTGTGCTAATGTGATCGTCCAGGCGAAATGCTTCAGCCTTACCTTTTTTAATTGAGGCTCCCCCCTCATTCATCTGTTTTAGCTCATCATCAATATGTTCATCGTAATCGATCATTCAATCCTCCAAGAATTCGATTTAGAATATAGAAAGATATTTGTTAAAAATCAGCTTGTTTGCTAAAATATACCAAATAAAAAATCTTTGCTTATGAATGTAATTAATGATGGCTTTATATCCGTCAACTGGATGACTATTCCCGAACAAAAAAAAGGCCACCCGAATGGATGGCCCTTATCGAAACTTCTGAAATTGGAATTATCTAAAAGTGATTCCAGCACCAAGTGTCAGTACATCATTTGTTGGGGTCGTGCTATAGCCTAGACTAATATAAGTAAGGGGAACTGCCGTAATATGTAGTCCGCCACCAAAACGCATACCAGGATCAGAATCGAGCTCAAATTCGATATGTGTCAGGTCGTTGTCCGGGTCATCCGGTAAAAAATCTGCATCATAGGCAATTGACAGGGTACTTGCGTCATAGGCAACATCAGCATAGATACCTATTCCAAACATCAGCAAACTAAGGGATTTACCCACTTGCATGTTAATACTGGTATTTGAAGCTGAGACCAGATCTCCAATATTCATCTGTTGCACTGCGACACCTGCAGTTATATCAACGGGGAAAAGAGGGATTGGAATAAATTGGTCAATATTTATTCTAACGCCACCACCAAACAGATTGAATTCTCCCATATTTTCTGGAAGCTCAAAACTGGGAATACCTCTGATCATCAACTCAATACCCATGGGTAGTCCAATGGAAGCTTGAGGCATGATGAGAGGCATGGGGGTGCCTTCTTCCAAATCGAGACCTCCGGGAAGGGGTAAATCATCAAGACCGCCAACAAAATTGGCGATGTCAGGGCTTAAGCTGGCTACTGCCAGATCAGCCTGGGCTGAAGTCAAGCCGTCTGCCACAAGTTCGCTATGGATGTGGTTCGTGAACAAGGTAGTTAACCCGGCATCGTCAACAACCAGGCTTCCGCCCAGTGTATCACCAAACATGGTAGATGTTGTCGTTTGATTTGGATCATAAATTTGGTCAAAACCAAGTTCAAGGTCGCCGATATCATATGCAGACGTAATGCTACTTACATCAAAAGTGATTTTATTCTCTGGCAAAAGATCCCATTCAAAGGTCTTTGATTCTTCTGGAATCACAGCCCACATGGTTTTTACACCTAGATCAAAGCCAAGCATTTTATGAACCCTGGATCTGTGATACAGTGCTGAATTCATATTAGCACCGAAAGCTTCGCCAAAGGGCTGTAAATACATCTCTGCGTTTGTTTGGAGCATTTGCTCCAAGCTTCCGGCCAGACCATCTTGTGAGTATGCAATGTTACCAAATAACAGCAAACTCAATAAAGTAATTAGTACCGTTCTTTTCATTATTCCTCCTTGTTCATCCTCTTATAAATTATAGATCGTTTAATATATGGACATGATTATTGGACTTCCAAGCCTGTTTCTGGGGCTTGTGAGCCATATCAACAGCAAAAAAGCTAATTTCAGGTCTAACATATGCTACTACAAATTATTAATTCGGTTGTGGAGCTCGGTTGTAGGGTTGTAGCGTGCTACGACCCTACAACCCGGTATCCCATTGCCGCCTCAGCTC
>JABMPR010000214.1 GCA_013202895.1 bacterium
CGATCAAGCACGTTGATCAATGTTTCTGATCAGGTACCTATTTTTAGAAATGAAAAGGCAGTCTTAGTTGACGATATAGTATTGGATACATCAGGCATGAATTCTCCTCTTATGCAGCAATCTCTGCGATGATTTTTATAATGTATTTATCAAGAGCCATGAACAAAATCAGCTCAGCCCCAAAGAACAAAACTGATGCATCAGCACACTGCTCCTGGATCCCCCTATGGAGGGGTAAATGCTTGTTATACAGCACGTAATCTAAACACAAGCCTTTAATTTTTCCACTCAGTTTTCATTTTACTTAAAACTATTTATTTATTCAATTGCAGTAGAATAATTGGCGTTGGGTTCAAGATATAATTTATTGTTGAAATAATCGAAGATAATGTTGAATTGCATGAATATGGGAAGTCCAATTACACCAAGATTATCGGGATGAATTCTTGATGTTTTTTCATCTCCAAATACTACTGTTGGATTTTCAAAGCTATAGTTCCCAATTTTCATACTACTAATTTTTCCGCTATACTCAACAGCTCTTCCCTGTGCACCATAACTAAATGTGGATTTAGCTTCTTTTGGTAACTGAATATCATGCTTATTGTTCAGGGCGATTTTGAAGGCATAAATTCCACCAAAATCTATGTCCACTCTATGGTTAAATGTTTTTCCGTCCTGCATTTTGAAAGTGAAAGGAACTGAATAGGTGCCTGATTCGGTAACATGCATATCCAATATACTGCCAGTACCCTTGTATTCAAATTGAGCTGGCTTATGCAGTATTATTTCATTCTGAATAAAATCGAATTCAACAATAAAGTGTCTAAAAAATGTGTTACATAGTTGGCCATCGGTCCCTGGAAACATTTTGCTAAATCCTGCGGCCGGGGGAGAGACTAACACGGGTTGCTCAAAAAAGGAAATCCCCTGAAATTTTAAGGTAAGATTGCTTGAGGTATATGCCATGGTGGGATCCCCTTCGCCAGCACCTTCAATGCCTGATTCCCCAATCGGGCTCAACTGAAGTTTCTCAACCAAGGGCGATCCAAATAACCAGACCTGATCCCATAAAACCCCATTATCAATCATCAATGCAGCTTTGGCATCGTTGATTTCTACATCCATCAAAGGTTTCCCATTGTGCATTTTAAATGGAATGGCGATGGAGGCTGAAGATTTGTTAACCATCTCATAGCTACCTGGTCCCTTAGGGGTGGTTACGTTTGAAGCGTCCGATTCCTGGCTGTTCAATACAATTCCAACTAAGATGGTGGCTGCAAAAACGAAACTCTTTTTCAAGTTGGTCTCCTTTTGTTTCATGAAAGCTTTGTAAGCTAAATCATTGGTGATGCACTAATTCTTATTTGAGATTTTGTAATAATCTACATGGCTCGCAGTAAAACACACCGGCCTTTAATCCCGATGGGAGCTGCAGGCGCTCGTTAGGCATCTGCTTCTTGTTCTAGGGTAATGACCTTATCATTTAAACTCACAACCACAAAAGGCCATGAGTCCTTAAGCCATTTGAATACAAATTTCTTTAATTTTGACTCTAATCCACTTGATAACTCACTTTGCCTTACCCAAAACCAAACTTCTGCATCGATGTCTTCAACTGCAGGTGGATCTATATAGACACAACCAAGGAGCCGGGTTTGATCTGGACTCATGACGGCAAAGTTAAACGAAGAATGAATCTGGGCTTCCTTTTGATGCCAGGCCAAATCAATCAAATCCTGTTCGATTGAAAGATCAGGTGGCGGCCAACCCCATTTCTCTCCAAAGCGGTCCCAAAGATGCTCATGGCTAGACATGACGGCATCATAGTCCTTGATAACATCGTGAATTGTGATGGGTCGCAGAAGGAATGTTTTCGTCTGGACTGCCGAGGGAGTTTTAAAATCTGATGCTAAAAATGGCATTTCCGCTCCTGGTATACTTGACTATTTACGCCTTTTTAGGCTACATGTTGAAAGATAGGATAAGGCTCATAAATATTTGCTAAATTGGAAAAGTTCTAAAGCACTAGCTCAGCTTTTGTGAGTCAGCGCCGAGGGCGTCTGACAGCCAATAATCGCCGGGGCTTTTTGAATTAGTCCATCATTCTCCAGGGCTTTAATCATAAACAGGGCAAAATCCACACGGCGTGTTAGGTCGCTCTTGAGGATAGGATCTCCCACGTGCTCGCTCCATACTGGTAATCCCTGGCTCTCACCTTCTTCCAAACTGCTCCCACGCACTACCGTCCACTTAGCGCTGCTGGCGAACACCCGCCTACATGCTTCCACCTGGTCATCGAGTTCTACCACACGCAGAAATCTTCCCAGCCAACCAAAGACTTTTACAAGGGTTGTGAATGTCCTCGAATAAACATCCTGACCATCCATAGAAATATGCCAGCCACAGGAAAATATGAGACGAGCGCCTGGGTCGGCATAATCTAGAACTGCCTGAGCTGTTCCTGAGGAATACTGATTAACCCCCCAGGGGACCAGCACGGTGAGCACGCCGTCACATCCTGCCACAGCATTTTTTATGAGCTCGCGGTCATTTGTCGCACCTGGAATAAGGGTGATGCGCCCCTTAAATCTTTCGAGTTTACCGACGCTACGTTCCCGGCATACACCTACCACATCATAGTCCAGATCCAGCGCATGCTGGACCATGTATTGCCCGAGTTTCCCAGATGCCCCTATGACACAAACTTTTTTTATACTCATCCTATCTCATTCCTTGATTATGCGGCCAGAGAGCTGGTGCTCGTTAGAAAACAGCTATAGGTTTTTCTGCATTTGCACATTCGTTATTTGAAATCCCTGTTTTTCATACATGGATCGGGCTATCACATTTTTCTCAAACACATTCAAGCGGACCCTGCTTATACATTTCCTTTTCAGGTATACTTCGAATAGACTAAATGCTGATTTACCGTAGCCCCTATTTCGATACTCTTCAAGAACTTCGATATGATATACAAAAATTTCTTCCGGCTCAACGTCATGCTCAAACCAAATATGACCAATAATTATATTTAGATCATTTTCAACGATAGACAGGAAGTCATGATTCTTTGTATTTAATCCATCTTTTAACAAATGTTCCGTTTGCTTTTTCGATTTGTCAAAGGCCTCTTCGTATGCTAATCCGCTATTATCTGTAAGGTCTCTTGCATAAGAATTGATCGTTCGCTGCTTGAATTTCTCAAACGCAATATTAGTCATTTGTTCTAGATGAATCTTAGTCATAATTATTACCTAGATGCTAGAGAATTTAACAAGGTCTATTGGGCTGCTTCTTCTTTAATCTTTTTGAATCGTAAAGCCAGGGGTACCATAATAAAAAACAGGTGAAAAATGGCCCCGGTACTAATAATGTAAGAAATTTCTGAATAACAATTAGTACCACTCAATTTTAATGAAACTCCAATTCCTACTGCTCCCCAAATTATGGCACTGGCAATAATAAAAATCCCAATCGTCATGTTCCGCATTGTTCCACCCTTTTTCTTTTTTTGATCTTAATTAATTCCGAATAAAGTCATAAGCATATTTGATATTTGCCTTCAAACTAAGGTCTTTACCGAGCATAATCCTGTGCATTATAAAGCTTACCACTCCCCATTTTTTTCTCGAGTAGTACAGGGACCAGGGCTCCTGGAATTACAGAATCAGGATGATTCGGTGCTTCCTGACCACCGAGGTCAGTTCTCAGCCAGCCCGGATCCAGAAGATTCATCAAAACGTTTGTCCCTTTTAGTGTTGGAATCATATCCCGCACATATCTGTCCAGTGCAGCCTTGGAACAACTATAGGGCATAAGTTGTGGTTGATCAGCAATTCCTGAAGTAACATTAACAATACGCCCCCAATCGTGCTCGAGCATAGCTGGTAAAAAAGCATCACATAGTTTCGCAGGTACAATGGCGTTTACCATAAAACTATTCTGGTAATCTTCTATTGTGGGTCCAAATATTGGCTTATAGGTCGTCATAATTGCGGCATTGCAGTAAAGGATGTCAAGGTAATTACCGCTAATTTTCAGCACTTCTTCAACCAATCGATTAACATCCCTAGCTAAATTGAGTTCAGCTTCCAGCGCATAAACTTCATTTCCAGCATTTTTTAATTCTTCTAGTAATTCCTGAGTGCCTTCGAGTTTTCTGGAATGCAGGATAATTTTACACTCTTTCTCAGCAAGAGCCATGGCTACACGTTGCCCGACCCCTCGACTAGCACCAGTCACAAGAACCCATCTGTTTTTTATATCTAAAATGTTCTGCCTCCTATCTTTTAGACTAGCTAAGATATTTCTCTTTTGCCTGTCGAGGTCCTGCGGACTAGATCAGCATGGCTAAACCCTGTTAAGGCGGGGAAATGAAAAAATTCCTGCCCTGGTCGCTTAGGAACTGCTAGATTCCCACAAATTGAAAACCACACCAAAGGGGTCTCGGATATAGCAATCTTGCCCCTTACCCCGCCAACGGAGAACCTTGCATCCATTTTCCAGAAGTTCATCCCGAGCCTGCTCAAGATCATCAACGAACAATTCCATGATCGGACCGCTGATTTCTGAGTCCTCGATGATAAACAGATTCAGGGGCTTGGCATCGAGATCGACTTCCTTAGGATTCGTGGAGCGATTGCTAAAGCCAAGCACTTTCGAATAAAACTCAGCAGCATCTGATAGCTGTCGAGTTCTCACGGCAACGTTGGGGCTCATTTTATATTTCATTGCCACATTCCTTTAATGGGTTTACTGATGCTGCTGTACGCTGCCGCATTTTTCATGTAAGCAGTACACCACTTTAGATTGCTCTTGATTTCAAGTTTTGAATAAGAGATCGATAAACTGAAACAACCATATTACTGAACAAATAGGTCAAAATAAAGAGAAAGGGATATTTCACTAAAGCAGGTAGGTTCAGATTCAACAGCATGTTGCCAAAAATCCCAATACCAATTACGTGAATGATGTAAACACCGTAAGAATTCCGGTTTAGTTCCGTCCAGATTTTCCCGGTATGATCAAAATATCGCCGGAAGGTTTCTATCATCAGATATAATAGAAAAAGTAATGAAAGATCAAAACTGAGCCACCAAAAAGCTCTATATAGGGGGGAAAATGAAAAGCTGTCTGGAAAAAAGAAGGGTAGCAGTCTTCCGAATATATGGAATGTGATGGGAACCCAGATAATTGAACTTGCAATAGTGTATACTTTCTTATTTTGAGTCTTTTCCATAAATATTTTCTGTTTGAAAAATAGTGAACCCAATAGGAATGTCATAAAATAAATAAGCAGTCTTTCATTTTCAAAATCAATTAATGGTGTGAGTGTCCAACTCCGAAAATCAAGAATACCACCGATACCATAGCTGTATAGAAATACAATAAGGAAAGTACCCCAAACCGCTTTTTTTATTGAAATGTCTGGGATTCTAATATTTGATTTTGAAAAAATTAAATAAATAATATTGAAGGCAAATAGGACAGGTAAGAACCATAACCAATTCTGACTGTTGGGATTTGTGAAATGAAAGTATGTACTCCAGTGTTCCTGGGGAAGATTTCGAGAGTATAGGAATATGATTTTGTAGACTGGGATTAAGGTAAATACTGCAATCATCCAGGGCAGCATTAAGCGTTTGATTTTCCCTTTCAGAAAATCCCAGCCAGTTTTGCTCTTGAGTGACGCTGGTATCAAATAGCCTGATATAAAGAACATGGCAGGCATGACAAAAATGTCGAACACTATACCCAGAATGCCAACCCAGGTTATGGTATCAGGATCATCAACAATCCAGAACCAACCCCACAGACCAGCAGCCTCATAAACACCCCCAACATGGTATAGAACGACTAATAGGATGATTACTGTCCTGAGATTATCCATCCAGTTAAGTCGATTTTGCACTGCGGGGGAGTTCTCTTTTTCAGTCATATTTCTCCTAAATGAAATTTACCATAATATATTAAAGCTAAAAAAATGTCGGATCTTTAGTATTCGGTTTATTTGATTCCCGTAAGTAAAAATATCGGATAATCCCCATTTGGTTTATGCGCAATACTTGCCGATTTGAAAGCAAGATTTTTAAAGCCGGCTTCTTTTGCATAATTTAAAAAAGCTTTTGGTTCAAAGCCAAAATGAAATACGCCTGTATCGTCGGTGTGAAAATCCCCATCTTCTAATTCTAAATCAGCAATGGCTATGAATCCGTTAACATGCAGCATATGATAAAAATTATTAAACATTTTTTGAATATCGCTGATATGATGCATTGTCATCGAGGAAATGATACCATCAAACTTCCTATCTAATGGTTTTTCAGATAGATCAATCTCCAATATTTCAAGCTCACACGTCACAGCACTACTCTTTTCTGCCAGCTTCTTATTCATGGAGGTTGATATGTCAATCGCTGTAATTTTATCAACAAATCGAGCTAAATTCTCCAACAATAGCCCTGTTCCTGATCCAAAATCCATGATGTGTTTGATATTATGAAAATCAAAATGATTCAGAATAGCATTAGCTATATTTTCAACATTCTTAACTCTATTTTCATCCTGCTCATAAGCATTTGCTTTTTGTTGAAAATAATCTTTACTCATATCTGCCCTTTTATGGGTCACTCCTCGCTATCAAACTCCTTAGCAAATGCCTCAAGCGGGTCAGCCTCAAGTCTTTGAACCGTCCATTCATCCATTGGAATCGCACCCACCGAGCGGTAGAACTTCAAAGCTGACTCATTCCAATCAAGTACTGACCACTCAAATCGGCCACAGTTACGTGTGAGAGCAAGCCTGGCGAGATAGGCGAGCATAGATTTACCCAATCCTTTGCCCCGCATCTGTGGCTTAACATAGATGTCCTCAAGGTAAATGCCAGGCTGTCCCAAAAAGGTCGAGAAGTTGTGGAAAAAAACGGCAAAAGACACGGGCTCTCCCTGATAATATCCCAGAAGAACTTCTGCTACCCTTCGATCTCCAAACAAAGATTCACGCAATACATCTTCGCTAGCAACCACCTCATCTGCAAGTTTCTCATACTCTGCAAGTTCATGGATAAACGCGAGAATGAGAGGAACGTCTGCTTCAGTTGTATCACAGAGGACATAATCAGGGATTCGAGTTTTGATTTTCATTAATATTTCCTTGATCAATCTTGACAATTACTCACATGCCCTGGTAAGCTGTTGTACTCAAAAGTAGGCATAAGGGCATCAAGTCGTTTTAACATTCTCAAGGCATGCAATGTAATCCATTTACTCACCTTATCCTTCTGTTCGATACTTATATGGAAGGCGTGATTGTAGGTGTTCTCTAATTTCCATCTTCCTTGCTTGTCCTGTTTTGAGATAACTAATTCTAGCGCTTCTTGCATGCGTTTGTCATTGTATCCAAGCTTTGTCAAAATGCCCAAAATTTCTAAGGCGTCCGTCTGATACATCAGGGGGAAGCCGAATTTTACCAATTCGTATTTGGAAACTCTTCTCAGATTATGGCTTCTTTTATGAATATGATGTTTCAACAGATACTCAACCCCTTGTTCGATTGTATTTTTCACGGCAGCAGTTCTTTTTTCAGGAGGAATTTCTGACAGTGCTTTTAATGATTTCACGACACCCATGTGACAGCTATGTTTCCCCCAGCACGGTTCCCAATTAGCATAAGGCCAGCCTTTGGGTACCTGCATTATTCCATCATCGAAACGTTGATAAGTTGTTATCCAACCGAGCCCTTGCTCAACTCGCGGATCATTTAAATAGCCGAATTTAATTAAACTCCAAAGCATGTTGCCTGTGAGACATGGGATGACTCCCAGATGTTCATCACTACCTGTTCTGCTGTTATTTCCAATAGAAAACCCGCCACTTTCAGAATCTTGTGATTTTTCAAGAATAAATTCACAAGCATTTCTGATACGTTCATCTTCTCCATTGGCTTCTAATTCTGCCAATATGATGAGTTGCCATACCGTTCCTTTGTATTTCGTCTTGTAGAAACTTTCAGGTTTTTCCCAATACCCATTGTCATTTTGTTTGGAGAGGATTTCAGAAACCAGTTCACCATTCATTATATTATTTCTGGATTCCATAACATCTCGCTCCGTTTCCGGAAAGCCAAGAATATCAACGAGTGTCAGATAGCGAACTGAAGGATTACTCTTTTCCAAAAGCCAGTCAAGAGTATTAGGTGTTGTTATAGATTCCCAAGAATGCATTTTTAAATTTTAGCAAATGTTTTTAATTCTGACTATGATATCAAATAAGATATTCATTTAATATACGATATGGGTCTATTGTATAGCTTCGATAGACCACTTTTCCATTATTTACCAACAAGTCTTCCACTGCATTACGAATGGCCGGGTTGGAAATACGGGGTATCACCTCTTCAGCTTGGACCCATTCCACTGCGAGACTATTCTCTACATTGGCCAACTCTCCAGACGAATACTCACCCATGAAGGAGAATAAAACTACAGGAGGTGCTTGTATTCGTGAATAGATACCAACCAGTTTAACAATCGTAGCTTTCACGCCTGTTTCTTCAATTATCTCGCGTTCAAGGGCGTGGATTAAATCTTCACCACCTTTCACTTTGCCACCTGGGAGCTCCCAGCCATTTCGTGGACTATTGATCATCAATACTTCACGGGACAAGTTTCGTATTGTCCCGACTACAGCTATGACGTGATTGGTGTCTTTAATCTTCATTCTTTTTAGGACCGATTAACATCCTTGTACCTGTCTACATCCTGTGGACCACAATAGCTATACTTGGACCCCACCACTGGCGGTGGGAACTGCTTCTCTATAAGCTGTCAAAACAGTTCGGTTATCTTGTGTTCGTCCAAACAATTTCAGAGTTCCCCTCTCTTGGAGTATATCGGCTCTATGCATTTGTTAGAAACCCCCTAAAATAGCACTTATTTCCGAACTAGATTTGCTGATCAGTGAGAATCGTAATGACCACCAATCGCAAATATGTAAATTGATTTCTCATCATATTTATATATGACTCGATCTCCTCTGGACAGTCTACGAGACCAAAATCCTTTCAGGTTGTGCTTAAGTTGCTCTGGTTTCCCTAATCCTTTAGCTGGATCATCTCTCTGCATCTCTTGAATAATCTTACACAAGTTCAAATGCAACTTTTTGTCTTTCTTTCGAAGTTCTTCGTATTTAGACCAGCTTTTTCCTTCAAAGACTATTGATCTCATCCAGTTCCTGGGCTGTCGGAGAATATCCTGATCCGGTCGTATGAGTTTCCATAGATTCGAGGATTTGCTTTGAAAGTGAAGAGTTTTGAAGCACAAATAATGTTTCTTGTTCTCTTTCCCAATCCTCTACACTTTGTACAACAAAATCTTTACCTGCACGCCTTTTGACGCGGATACTTGAATGCTCTGAGAGTGCTTGATCAACAAAGGATTTTATATTTGCTCTGAATTGGTTTACTGAAATTTCAATCATTATTGACTCCTTTCAAATGCCATGTAAAAGTACCAGTTTACGGTACATATAGCAAGACATTATCCTCGATACTCGTGTAAACTCCTGGGGTGTTTATAACCCACTTGCGCCTATCTTCGTCCTGCGGACTACGATAGACATGCTTGAGTTCCGACAAAACTGGGTCGGGATCAGCCTGCCCTCCGAAGCTATTATGCGAAGGATGGGCTTGAACCCCCAGGGAGGGGTAAGTTAACCTGTCGTAGCTTAAAAATCGTAGACTGGCTTGCCGGTCGTAATCCTTGCGGATGTAGACTGGCCTTTGTTAAAATGCGCTATTCAACGCAAGTACAACATTTTTATGGTCTTGCTAACAGATCCAGCCTCCAATCGACAGAAATAAACACCCGTAT
This sequence comes from bacterium, assembly GCA_013202895.1. Lineage (GTDB taxonomy): Bacteria > Fidelibacterota > UBA8477 > UBA8477 > JABMPR01 > JABMPR01. The sequence goes on from JABMPR010000214.1 coordinate 9,872, forward strand.
TTACCGGACGACCCGTTCGATCACACCCATTCCATTGCACTACATAATTTCCTGCTTGTTTTACTTCATCCTGGAGAACAATGACCTCTTGACCCCGAATATCGAACACCTTCATGTTGATTGTGGCAAGCACTGGTAGGCTGTAACTGATGGTCGTTTTTGGATTAAAAGGGTTCGGATAATTCGAATGGAGAATGTAATCTTTTTTAGCGGGATAAGTATTTTCAGCTTCAATCGAAGAGGTGATATTCAGATTACCTGGTGTACCATGTTCTGAAGATGCTGCCCAACTTTCCGCTAAAGAGTTATCTAGATTTAAATTAATTAACTCAAGCGTAGGACCTTCTCCGTCTGGTTCTTCTGGCCAAGGTGAATTATCATCATACATAACAGAATCAATGATGGAGCCGGATGTTTCATATAACCTTATCAATTCCCCACTGCCACTGAGGCCAAAATCAAAACTTCCTGAATAGTTATTGACATCTGGAAACAAATCGTGGAAAGACGCTAGCTCTCTACAGAGAACTAAATATCCGTGTGGTTCAAGAATGGTACCAGAGGGAAAAATATAGATATGGCTATCATCTTCATCTTTGAAATACCAATCCGAAATATCAACCTGGAATTCTTGCAGATTATAGAATTCGACCCAATCACCAGGATTATAATCACCAGCAGAATTGTAATTGATTTCTGTAATGATTATATCAGGAGATGGAAGATCAATGGCTAAATATTCATCACATCTTTTGGAGGCCATAGCATTTGATACCGGTGATAGTAGTTTTACCGTATCACCGATATTGATCTCAAAAAATATATTTCCAATGGTTTGGATATTATCAAAGCAATAACTTGCAAAAGCTTTATTGGATGACACGATTAAAGTATCGTTGGCACCAATTAGAGTAAACTCTGGGAAAAGATGTTTTTGATAATAGGCGCCTACCTGTAGTGAGCAATATGATAAATCTAAATCCGTGGGTGAGTTATTCCGTATTTCTACAAAATAATCACTTTGAATTCTGTATATATCCCCGATTTCCAAGCATTCACTAATATCTTGAGGAGTGTTGTTCATGTTTATTAGAAAGGTGTTTGTGCGGTGTTCGATATTGTTTAATTGAAAGAAACTGTTCGCGGGATAATCAGAATTTGATCCATTAAAACAAAAAGGATACAAACCCAGATTTTCATTTGAAAAATCCAGCGAGTTGCCATAAATCAAATCACCAGCAGCAAAATCGTTATGGTTTCCATCGTCAAATAAAGGTAGAGTCTCTATAATGTAATTATCCCACTGTTGACTAAAATTCAATCCTTTAGCGTACTTCACCGAAACTAATTGCTCTTGTTCAGATGTTACTTGAAAAACAATTTCTGAATTAGTGGGATTTGGGAAGGCATTTGAACAGTAATAATTTGACAAGCCTATTCTCTCAAATCCATGAAAATCATCTAAAAAAGAAGCTCTCTCCGACAAAAAATTGTGCAAGACTTCTATTTCTTCATCAAAATCAGAATTTGTGCCAATTTTAAAGGTGTCTTGATAAACATCATTTTTTATCAAATTATAGGTTGAATCAATTTCCATATTCAGATATGAAAAGCCCTCAGTCAGAATATTATTGAGTTTTGCTATATATTCGTTGTACCAATCTTCATATTCCATCAATCTCTGAAATAGTATTTGATAGTGAAATGTTGTTTCATAGCCATATGGCGGTCCATCGTAAACCTGAGAATAGTCGGGATGAAACACTCCATCCCAATCATTTCCAAAACTAGCATCATTATCCCATGGGAAAATCTCCCAATCATTTACTTCAGGATTCAGATACAGATATAGATTTTTTGTAAAACAATCAAGACTGACAATGGCAAATTCTAGAGCAAAATAATGGAGCACATTATCAATGTTGAAATCCTCATTTGCTATTATTTCAAAGTCTGATTTTGTACAATACAATAGTTTACTAAAGAGTCTCTGAATATCAGAATAATCAATAGCATCACCCATTTTTTTATCCCAGGCTATTGGATATGTATTATAATGGGTAATAGGGGACATCGATGCAGCATGATTTTTTGCTTTATATAGAGTATTCGGTATTCTCTCATTTCTTTGTAAATAATATTCATCTATCTCCTCTACTTGAACAAAAACTCCCATGTACTCATCGTTAACCATTAAACTAATATGCTCTGTTTTCGGAGCAGGATATCCAGTATGCTGAAATAATTTCAGGGCAAGATAATTTCTCATTATTGAATAATCACGGTATTCCGCGTTTAAATTTATCTTTTCAGCATTAAATATATTACTATCATCACCAAATTTTATTCGCCAACTTTTTTTGGGAAGGGTTAATGAAGATCGCCCTCTGAACTTTACTTCACATTCAGATTCAAACTCATTGTAAAAGAAAACGGCAGGATAATAAACATCTGAAAATGGATTGGCATACAATGCTTCAAGATACTCTGGGGCGACTTCCATATAGTATGTAGGAAGGGTATAATCTTGAGCATAGGTAGCTGGATAAGCACTTACAAGAAAGAGGATTAGTACAAATAAGTATAAATTATTTTTGTATTTCATTGAGCTCTCTTTAAGCTAACTATTAAATTGACTTCAAAATATTTTATCTTCATCTTCGAAAATGTAAATACTCTATCAATGAAAGGAATTGTGTAAGTCTCCAAATCCACAAGCATCTCAACGTAAGACCAATTCCAGATAATTTCTTCATTACACTTTTTCAAATCTTGTCCAACATACACCCATTCTTGAGCATTAATAGTTAACATAAGCAAAAAATTATGTCTAAAAATAAATGTTTCATTCTGTTGAGGTAGTGTAGTTGTTTTCGCTTGTTGACCCTTGTGTCATTCTAACGCACCCTTATGTTAAATCGCAAGAATAAACTCCCATGAGTCCTCTCTGTTTTGATCCAATCCACCACTCTCTTATTAGCAGACCATAAATTGGCTGCACAGCCGCCGTTAGCCAGATTGGGGCGGGACGCAGTCTAAGCTGAGCAG
>JABMPR010000215.1 GCA_013202895.1 bacterium
GTCCTGGGCGGTGTACAAAAAATGGCCATCCCATCGGGATGGCTTTTTTTGTAACTGTTACAGGGGGGGGACCTCATCGAAGTGATGCCCCGAACCCTCACCGTTTGCACTAATCCCATATGACCAAGGTTCGACCACAGAGCGAGTTTACGAGCGCAGTAGAGCTGGAGTGCAACGAACAGCAGTCTTGGACGGTGTACAAAGAGAAACCCCTACTGACTAACGCTTGTAAGGGTTTTTTGGTTTTGGGTTAAGTCGGTCTGAAACCAAAATATACTGGTAATATACCGTTGGGTCGAAAAGAGGGGTATATCGGTGTTGCAGGGATTGGGGAGGAGCCATTCATATCAATTATCTGACTCTACACAAATGGGGATAGCCGCCCCGTTCAAGCCGTTTGAAACCCCTGCCACATAAAGATCAGAAGAGCTACACTCGTTGATCCTAAATCAATTTGAGAGCGCTCCAATTGAATCTATGTCGGGAGATGTGGACATCAATAATGGGGACGGTGCTCAATAATTATTGCCCAAGCAACTATAATCAGAATTAGATGAAGGTATTTGACTTCGGCTTTTTATGCCTGGTACGTTTTGGACGTTTCGTAACGGTTTAGCGGGTGTACTCTTTTAATGAATTGGAGGGACTGTTGAGGGATTGTCTCGCTGATTATTGTAATATGTTTTTAATATTTCATAGATATGATTCGTTACCTGTTGGGAATTTTCTCTCGTAAAACACAAGGCTGGTTTGGTTTTAAGCACGCTATCAAATGGGCCATCCGTGCTCATAAGGATGTGTTGATCTCTAAGCTCATTGATAATATGATACGCCAAATTGCGGTCATGCTCCTTGCTCTCAGGGTTTTTAACTATTTCCACTCCGATAAATAAGCCAGAGCCTCGCACATCACCAATGCATGGAAATTCCCTTTTAAGATCCATAAAAAGCGCTTTGTAAAAGTTACCGACCTTTTTTGCATTTTCCTGCAGATGCTCCTCTTCAATCACATTTAATACAGACAATCCTATGGCACAGGATACGGGATTCCCCCCAAAAGAGCTGAAAAACTCCACTCCTTTACTGAACGACTCTGCTATTTCCTGTGTAGTGATTACTGCACTCATAGGATGGCCATTCCCCATGGGTTTTCCTATGATTACAATATCAGGTACGACCTCATGGGCTTCAAACCCCCAGAAATAATCACCGAGGCGCCCAAAACCAGTTTGCACTTCGTCACTAATGCAAACACCACCCTGATTTCTTATTTCCGGATATACTTCCTCCAAATAGCCTTTCGCCAGAGGAACTTGCCCTGCACAACTTAATATGGGCTCGCTGATGAACGCTGCAATGGGTGCATCAGAGTCCTTGATTTGCTCAATAGCTTCCCTGGCGTACATTTTTCCAGCACTACCCTCATTGCTAGAATATTTTCCTCGATATGTATCTGGGAGCGCTGCCTTAATGATGTAATCTTTTTGACCCTGACCAAGCTTGTTGCTGAACTTATAATCGCTAATATCTATATCGGTTTGGGTGTGACCATGATAGCCTTGCTCCATGACCATGATGTTGTTGTGTTCCGTGTGCGCCCGTGATATCCGTATGGCTAAATCACAAGCTGCACTCCCAGAGTTTACGAAAAAAACTTTGTTCAACGAATCAGGGAATTTTGACAATAGCTTAGTTGCATATTCTGGCAATAAATCGTAGAGATACCTTGTGTTGGTATTGAGTTTGGCCATTTGTCTTTGCCCGGCTTCGACAACTTTTGGATGTGAATGCCCGACATGAGAAATATTGTTGTAGGCATCTAAGTAGGTATCGCCATGGACGTCATACATATACTGGAAAGCCGACTTGCTCAAATATAGGGGCTTTGAATAACTCAAGGTAAGCAGGGGACTCAATACTTTGTGTCTTGCTTTGGTCATCTCGTTGGAGGCTTTGGTCTTCAAAGCAGGTAAACCTATCGCTGAGCGAAAACAGTTTTCAGCCCCTATGGGATTGATACGTATCCAATGATGGAGCATTTTCCAAGCCTGTTTTTCGCTCACGAAGGCATATACATTATCAGAATCTTTCTTTTTTGAATGGGCAGCATTACAGACACTGATGCAAAGCCTGGCTGAGATCAGGTAGTATAAAACGGCAATCTCATTTTCCTCAAGTGCAATTATTTGATGATATGATTTAAGAATAGTTGCTGCCCAATCTAAAGGATGCTCCTTGTCAAAGCATGCATAGGCTATGGTTACAGCCAATTCATTAATAAGTGGAGAGTATGCCAGGTCTCCGAAATCAATTAACCCAGATACTTTCCCATTGTTCACCAAAACATTCCACTCGTTAGCATCATTGTGAATAATAGATTTTCTTAATTGGTGAAGTACTGGGGAAACATTTTCTTCAAACTGCTGAAAGA
>JABMPR010000216.1 GCA_013202895.1 bacterium
AGGACACGAGATTTTCATTCTCGGAACAGGAGTTCAATTCTCCTAGGAGTCACAAAAAAACCCGATAAAATGATCGGGTTTTTTATTAGAGGTGATGGCTGATCGCGATAAATTTATTTTAGCTCAATCCTTCAAATCTTGTCGAGCTGAAACGCACTTTTCCAATGACCAATGTATGCCACAAAAAGTGATTCAACCTTAATGGCTTTCAGAAAATCAGAACAGGTCGTTTCTATGCAAATAATCATTTCTTCATTTGTACAGCAGGCTAAGGCCAAATTAGTGTTTTGAAATCTACTGACGAATCTTAAAAACACGTCAATGATTTACAATAAATCAATCGATATGACAACAATACAGTTAGCGCCATAAATGGAATTATATTGAATTGTTTAAGATGGTGCAGGCCCCATTATCTAAGTACTCAGACAGTGGTATCTATGCCATTGATTAGAGGTTTATATCTATGCAGTTAGTATTATTTTGTAGCGTATATCAAAGCGTATGATTGATGAGAAAAGTGAATAAAATATCAGTAAGTATTATTCAATCCTCTGAGGAGAAAGAGCAGGCGTTAAGAATTCGAGAAATTGTTTTTGTGGATGAACAAAAGGTAACTCCCGAGATCGAGTACGATGAGTTTGAAGATGTTTCAACCCATGTTATTGCGTATCTGGATCAGCAAATAGTTGGGACTGCTCGCTGGAGATTGACTGAGAAGGGATATAAGCTCGAACGTTTCGCCGTTTTGTCAGAAGCTCGGGGAAAGGGCGTTGGTGCTGCCCTGGTGGAATTCATTATTGGACAAATTGATCAGCGGAAACCGGTTTATTTAAATTCACAACTCTCGGCACTCACCTTTTATCTAGGCTTAGGTTTCAGGGCTAAAGGTGAAGTGTTTTATGAAGCAAATATTCCCCATCGCAAAATGTACTATATCCCAAACTCAGAGAGTTGAATTTGACAAATTGATAGGGAGTTTTATCTGATATTGTCGAGCTCTTCCAAAATGTACATCCAGCCCTTTTGATAGAGCAATTTTGACATTTTCCGGTAACCGATTCCATAATCTGGATCAAGACTTTCCAGCATACTCTGCAATCGAAATTTGGAGTATTGAGAGTTGTCACTTTCATAGACCAATTCACTCCCCAGGTTACAGAATCCTTCTCGAATATCTGGTCTCAAATTGAGATCCTGTTCAAAAAGATAGATATGCAATAATTCATGGGCCAATACTGCTTTAAACATGAGCATTGGCAGATGGGAGAGTATGTAGATGTGACTTTCTTTTAATATAACTTCACCATTCCGAGTCTGAGTATTGTGATCCGTAAATCCCTGCATCGCATCAGAATAAGAAGTAGATTTCTGTTTTAACTCTGTCTTATCCACAATGCTAATCGGTATATGCTTTGGAAAGTCATTGATCCCATTAGAGGCCAGGAGCCGTTTTACTTGATTTAATGCTGATTCGATGAGGTAGTCATCAGATACAGAGGTCTCATTGCAAATACCGCAAAGATTTCGCCCGTCACCCAAATCGTATCCACCACCTGTGAGTTCATCGCTGATCAGACGACCACATGAACTGCACTCCGGAAATTCTTCTGAATGATGCTCATGGAAGGCTGTTCCCCAGAAATCTGTGATGTAACTCCCTTTCAGAGGTAATCTGCAAATATCGCATTTTGGCACAATGTGATCGATATAACAATCCTCATGGTATGATTTGTCCTCATGCACATTATAAGGTCCATCTATTGGTTTTTTGCAGTATTGACAGCGAGCTTGGATATGATCCGTATAACAATTATCGTGATATGATTTGCCAGCAGTGGTCAGATACTTGCCGCTAATTTCCAGGTTACAATAATCGCACTTTAGTTGGGCGCTTAAGCTGGATATCATGATAAACAGGCAATGCAATAGTAGATATAATTTTGATTGAAGCATAGGGTTCCATCAAGTTCAGTCATTTAGCCTTTAAAAGAAATCATTATTCCAATCACATCTGGCAGTATTTTTCTAATCCTCGCCGACAAGGGATCAAGATTCTATATTTCATGCAGTACGACTTCCCATGGTACATATCAAGCAGAGCCTGCTTGAATTCAGCAAATTTACAAACTGGGCTAAGCTAAAATTACAAATCATTTGCTTAAGAACCCTTTCATTGCAGAATTTGACTCAACAACTATATTTTTAGCGTTTTAGCCGTTGGAATAATTATTGGGAACGAGTTAAATCTCTTGTACTGCATCTAGTTAGTTAAGGAATATTTCAAATGTATAAAATCCGTGAATATGATCCCCAAAAAGATAACAAGGCTGTTTGTCGGATCTGGCGCGAAGTCAACTGGATTGAAGAGGATGGACAAGAGAAATATCTGGATATATTCCTTTCAGAAGGTAGAGGCTTAGTTGCTGAATATGAAGGTAGTGCTGAATGTCATGTTTCATCAAAGTCAGGCGTTTTACGCTATTTAAAAGAAGACCTTAAGCTCTCAATCGTAAGCTCCGTGACAACCAGTCGTACTGCCCGTAAGCAGGGATTGGCAAAAAAACTCACAGCCAAATTAATAGCTGCCGATGCTGAAGCCGGTGCTCTGGTTAGCACCCTGGGCATTTTTGAGCAGGGCTTTTACAATCTGTTCGGATATGGCACAGGTCCTTATGAACATTGGCTGACCTTTGACCCAGCAGATATAATTAATAAACAAAAGGTCAGGCCACCCAAACGACTTACAAAAGATGATTGGCAGATAATTCATACTTCAATGCTAAATCGTCATCGGCGGCATGGTGCGGTCTCCATATTGCCGGCCTGTTTCGTTCAATCAGATATTGCTTGGTCAAAAGATGGCTTCGGATTGGGATACACTGATGGAGAGCAAGGTGAATTAACTCACTTTTTCTGGGCAACCAATAAAGGGGAATATGGACCGACTACCATTCATTTCATGGCCTATCAGAATATGCAGCAGTTTAATGAACTTATGGCGGTTATTAAGACCCTGGGAGACCAGATACGCCTCCTGAAAATGAGGGAACCAGCGGGCATTCAAATTCAGGATTTGATCAGAAATCCGTTTAGAAAACGAATTGTGTCGGAGAAATCTAAGTTTGAGCATCTAAATCGAGGTACAGCCTACTGGCAAATGCGCATCTGCGATTTAGCAGCCTGCATAGCAGCCACCCATTTGAATTCTAAACAAATAAAGTTTAATCTGGAACTAAGTGATCCAATTGAGGACCTACTTGACACCGATTCCAAATGGAGAGGCTGTAGCGGCAAGTACACAATCACTCTGGGACCAGAATCTTATGCCAAGCAGGGATATGAAGAGGGCTTAGCATTATTGAGTACTGATATAGGTGCTTTTACACGGCTGTGGATGGGTGTTCGTCCCGCCAGTGGATTATCGGCAACTGAGAATTTTGTAGGTCCTACTGATCTTCTGGAAGAACTCGATGAGGTTCTATGTCTACCGGATCCGCATCCAGATTGGGATTATTAAGCTAAATCGACTTTAAACTCCAAATTTTCAGGAGCATTTTAAGGCTTTTCTCCCGTGGCCAGCACTGCCGGACTTTTGGTAATTATGCCTCTCTTTGACTGAAAATTTCGCCACCATGCATCAATTGTAGGCGTCAGATACCAGACAATAGCACACAGAAACAATCCAGCATAAATGTCAACGACATAGTGATGTCGCAGATAGACGGTTGCAACAATCAATGAAATACCGATTGGCAGAAAAAGCATGAATAGTCCCTTATGGAATCGCCATGCCATTCCAAGGGTCAGAAAAGTTATAGTGCAATGCAAAGAGGGGAAAGCGCCCCTGGCTGACGAAGCGCTGATATTTACCACGGCCCGAGCGCTGTCTGAGATTAAAGATGTCCCCTTCCAGATATTGATGCTGTAGAGATCAGCCAGAGCCAGGCGAGGGGGGGCTGCCGGAAAAAGTATGTACAGCATATACCCGCCATAGTAACACAACATCATGGTCAGCATCACAGTTCGGAACTCGCGAGTTTCCTTTTTGTAATACATATATAAAACCAGAACCACTGTTATCCAGAAGTAATTCATATACGCAAAAGCTAACCAGTCGGTAATCCAGGGTCGATAAAAGCGCTCAGCCCAGACTGTTGGAGACACACCAAACATCCATTCATCGATATCATTTAAGGCGAAATGGACATCATTGGGGTTTACAAAATGAATCGTATCATGAAGATTTGTGTAGATGGCAATTGCGAAAATAAATGGCGCAACCTCACGGATAAACCTGAATATTCGTTTGTCCGGTCTAAACCACAAAAACCAGTAGAAAATAGCCATAAGTGCCAGGGTCACAATAATGCGCCAGAGACCGCCTTCAATTTTTTTTGAATGCTCCTCAGCGGAGGTATAAAAATACCAATTTGCCCGGATTGTAATCATGATTGAGGGAATCAGGAATACCAGGAATATTATTTCTTCAATTCTGAGGCTCTGTAATCGCCGCAACCAAACTTTCATCACAAGATCAACTCCAACTCCTGAACTCAGGCCTTTCTAATGTTCAAAATCAAATTCGCGGAATTTCCACAATACTGAGAATTCCAATTGCTGCCAGGACAAAAATCAGACAGCCTAATACTGCTCCAATCCCTACCGACCACATGGTTTGTCGGCTTGATAAAACCATCAAGCGCGCAAGTGCCATACCCGACCAGACTCCACCTGCGAAAGGGAGTGCAGTGACAGTCAAAGGTCCCATCCAACCTATTCGCAGAAGTCGAGAAGACCACTTTCCTTTTTTTAAATGGACCTGGATTCGCTCTGATCGTTCCCTCAAGTAGATAGCCCAGCGAAAACGATCATAGGAGAGATCAAATATGTGATTTACAATGGCCATTAAAACGAATTCACTGATTACCACCACGACGCCAATCTGGTATGCAGTAAGACCGAGGACTAACCCTAGAGGGAAGGCAGCTTTCTTTCCAAGCATATACTGAGTAATTAAAACTGAGATTATGGGAATGGTTTCAGGAGGAATCAGATTGGTCATCCTCAACCTGTTTGACGATCATCAGACGCTGGTAGGCTGTATAGTTGGCACCAATAGCCAATATAATGATAGAAGTTTCAAAGACAATTTCGGTCCCCCAATATTGTATTCCCAGCGGATTTAAAATAGCACCAGCTGACAAGATCATGAATCTTTCGAAGCGCTGCATGAAACCCACAAGTTCATTTACTCCAAGTGATTGAGCCCGGGCTCTGATATAACTTACCATCATTGAACCCATGATAGCCAGAATTGACCAGAAAAACATTGGGCTGTCTTTGAAGTGATAGGTAATGCCCAAAAACACAAACATTTCCACATAGCGATCCAGTGTTGAGTCAAGGGCGGCACCAAATTTACTGGAGCGTTCACCCAGTCGTGCTACGGTACCATCCAGAGTGTCCAAAATGCCACTGAAAAGCAAAAAAATTCCGGCGGTAGCACTTTGACCCAGCATAAAAAACACGGCAGATATGAGACCGATTATTGAAGCCAGAATTGAAATTGAATTGGGATTTAATTGGGCCAGCGGAGAGCCAGCCACAAGCATTTTCACAAACTTATAATAGCTCTCAATAAGGCTATGTCGATTAATTATCAATTGATTGGATCGTTATTCGTAGCTATCATAATATTCCTGTCCCAGATGGGTAATCAGTTCTTCACCCATCATCCAGCGCAATGTGTTTTTAAGCTTTGTGAGCTGAATAAAGATGTCATGTTCAGGATATAGCTCCGGGGCAACCATGGGACTTTTAAAATAGAACGAGAGCCATTCTTGGATGCCACGCATATTATGTCTGAGTGCCAGATCTGCAAAGAGAACCAGGTCAAGAACAATAGGCGCTGCCAGGATTGAATCACGACACAGAAAATCAATTTTAATCTGCATCTTATATCCCATCCATCCAAAAATATCGATATTGTCCCAACCTTCTTTTTCATCGCCTCTGGGGGGATAGTAATTGATGCGAACCTTATGATATAAATCGGTGTAGAGATCGGGATAGACATCGGGCTGCAGGATATAATCCAGAGCCCCTTTTTTGGAGACCTCTTTGGTTTTGAAAGACATGGGATCGTCTAAAACTTCACCATCTCGATTTCCAAGAATATTTGTTGAAAACCAACCTCTTACACCAAGCATTCTGGATTTCAAACCAGGAGCGAGTATTGTTTTTATCAGGGTCTGTCCTGTTTTAAAGTCTTTTCCGGCGATGGGCATGCCTGTTTGTTTGGCCAATTCCATGATCGCGGGAATATCCACGGTCAGGTTGGGTGCGCCGTTAAAGAAGGGAACACCACATTTTAACGCGGCATAGGCGTAGATCATGCTTGGAGCAATTTCCGGGGAGTTATTCACCAGGCCGGCCTCAAATTTTTCCAGAGTGCTGTGAACTTCGGAAGCTTCAATATATACTTCTGTGCTGGCGCACCAGACCATCACTTCTCGAGTGGTTTGTTTTGTGGTTCTGAATGTTTTGATATCTTCCATGAGCATTTCAGCCAGAAGCATTTTATTGGCGGCAGATTTTTTATGTGGTCCATCAAGATTCTTTACGTATTCCTGATCAAAGACAGCTTTCATCGGTTTAACGATTTCTAACGCCGCTTTTGCTCGTTCAAGATCTTGAGGTGTAAGCACCTGTGCTCTGGCAGCAGCTTGGTAGCCATTATCCTCAAAAATATCCCAGGCACCAAAGACCATGTCCGTCAGATCTGCAAGACGAACAAATTCTTTAATTTTAGGGTTGCGATTTTCAGTTCGTTTTCCCAGACGAATCGTCCCCATTTGTGTCAAACTACCGATGGGAGCTGTCTGCCCCTTTATTATTGCATCTACTCCGGCGATGAAGGTGGTTGAAACTGCTCCCAAACCGGGAATCAATACACCAAGTTTTCCCTCAGGTGCTTTAGTATCCAAAAAAAACCTCCTCTATTACTATTCCATAATTGTCTAAAAAAGATGACGCGAAATTTAATCTAACAAGCACTTATATCAAGATGTGGATTTGTGACTTGCTATAAACTAACCACCGATTTTTCGGAACGGCAGCAGTCCAAGTCAACCCGAGCTTTAGATAAGGATCTTGACCCGACACAGTGATTCATGATGGAGAGGAATGTTTACCAAGACTCTTCATTTAAACTTATTTATTTGCGACTGACTGCAAGCGAGTTCTGAATAGCAGCGCCTAATTGAGCACGCTATGAGACGGTGACAAGCAGGATAAACGTTTCCCTGAATCATGCTTCGACCATCGCTTCGCTGGCTCAGAGAGACACAGCTGGCCTAAAACAATATGACATGCCTATACAATCCGTCCGTCTCAATCAACCCATTGCACAACTTTCATTGTGAACTATATTTTTAGCACTAAAAAAGACAATAAAACAGCATGGGAGTGTATCAATGCAATGGCGATATTTTTGGATAATCATCTTAGTTATTCTATTCAACGCCTGTAGTTCTCAAAAGGTAGGGGTCTACGATGATCTGAATAAAAGTAAGATGGACAAGTCTTTTGATAAATATCTGGGAACCCCCTACAAGTGGGGAGGAACCGAACCTGGGAGAGGGGTCGATTGTTCAGGTTTCACTTCAGGTGTTTATCGTGATCAGGGGATTATTATTCCGCGAACGTCAAGAATGCAATACAGCGTGGGGGATGAGGTTTCCAGAGACCAGCTTCAATATGGAGATCTCCTGTTTTATGATACACTGGGTAAGGGCGTCTCCCACGTTGGGGTTTACACAAAAGGCAATCAGATGATTCATGCCAGCTCCACCCAGGGAGTGACAGAAGTTCCCATAAATTCGGATTACTGGATGAAACGCTATATTGGTGCCAGACGTCTCACCGGTTCAGATCTTAGATCGGGAGAGATTGGCGGTGAATTCCATCTCTTACCCAAAGCCTACCCATTCCGGGTTCGTCGTCTTATTGATATACCCACTGCCGATGTAATCGAGAATCGCTTTATCGGTCTGGATATCCAAAATGATGCGGAAGGAAATTTGCGCGTAGCCAGTTCTGTCAGTTTGTGGAATCATTGGGAGTTTGGCTTGGAATTTCAAGTCAATCAATTCCTTGGTCATGATGTTGATGCATTCGGACTAGAACTGCCTTTTGTAAATACCAAATTTCGCATCTGGGAACAAAAAGGCAAATATATACCTTCGCTGGCCGTCGGAATGGAAAGTAATAGTCGCAATTGGACTGTCACCACAGATTCAGCTGATGTTGAGACAGTTGAGAATCGCTGGAGTCCACCACGCAATGCCTATGTGGTTGCATCCTACAAATATGATCGGTTTAAAAAACTGCATCTGGGTCGAGGGCGCCTCAGTGGTGGATTCGCCCAAACAGATTTGTTTGCCTATCATGACACCTCAGCCAGCTATGATGGTGCTGAGGATGCTTTTCTCTTTTTTGGTGTGGAACAGCAAATCACTCGGCGTCTAATGGCCACAATGGAACTTGATCATTTGTTTTTGAAAGATGTGAAAGCCACCATGAATGTGGGGATAAATTTTGCGCTGAATAATGCATCGAGTATTGCCTATACCTGGCGAAATGTAGGTGCCGATGAACGATCGCTGGAACGTGCCATGCAGTTCAGCTACATACTAGAGTATTAAATCGGAGATTAAACATGCCTTTTCGCTGGAGACCTGATGGAACTGTTGTAAAAAATGTACCGAATACCCGTCGGATCATGCCCTTTCTCATGCATGGCAGGTCCGAATCAACGGTTTATTATGAGCAGCATGTGGAAGTGGAAAAAGCCTGGAAATATATTGAAGAATTTCAAAAAAGGACCGGTCATAAAGCGAGCATTATGCATTTCATAATCTGGCGCTCAGCTCAGGTACTCCATCAACGTCCCGGATTGAATCGTTTTGTCGCCGGTCGTCGTATCTATCAGCGGGATGGGATCTGGGTCAGCTTTTCCATTAAAAAGCAGATGCAGGATGACGCACCTCTGGTGGTGGTAAAGAAGAAGATAGATCCAACTTGGGGTTTTGAAGAAACAGTACGGCAGATTCAAGGAGGTATCAAGGAGGGCAGGGCCGGTACCAAGTCAACGTCAGATAAAGAAATGGATCTAGCCTTCATGCTTCCCAATTTTATAGTCAGCTTTTTTGTCTGGCTATTGAGAACCCTAAATCATTTTGGATGGTTGCCCGGTAGCTTAATCCGTGAAGATGAACTCTATGGAAGTCTGTTCATCGCTAATCTAGGAAGTATCGGTTTGCAGCCGGCTTATCATCATCTGTATGAGTATGGAGATATTCCTATATTCATGGCTTTGGGGACCAATGAACCGCGCATGATGCTAGATGATCGAGGGCGCCCGGCTGTCAAGGATATCATGACCATTCGCTATAGTTTTGATGAACGCATTAACGATGGTTTTTATTGTATCAAGGCTCTGGAATTATTAAAAAATCTGGTTGAAGATCCGGAAATGGAGCTCGCCACAGAATCTGAGGAGCCCTTACCTGAGGAAGCACCGGGGATTTAAGGTAGAGGCGAGGATTCAAATCCTCGCTTTGGAATCCAAAGAACGGAGACTGGGCCTGTCGAAGTCGTAGAGGATGTTAACCATACATTGGACATTTCGATCAGTCGACACTCCTAGAGCTACACCTAGACAAGTAAACTCAACGTCCTAGATTAAATTTATAAGGAGTTAATCGTGCAGCATAATAACTGGCAATGTCCGAAATGTAAAAATAATGAGTATGAAACCGATCAGTTTGCCGCTACGGGTGGCGGGTTTACAAAGATTGTTGATATTCAGAATAAAAAATTCAACACCATTACCTGCAACCGCTGCAGATTCACAGAAGTCTACAAAGCCGGTAAATCTGGTACTCTGGAAGATGTCTTTGATTTCTTTACCACTTAATCTGGATCATTTAGGACGGAAACAATCCCAAAAACTATAACAAACCCACACTATAGCTTTTCGTTAGAAAATGCTAATTCCATACGCACAAATCATTTACCTGGAGCTAGAGTTAATTTTTCAGAGTATATTCCCGCGATCCAAACCTGGTGTGGCTCCAGCTTGTTTGGAATGAAATAATGGAGGACAAACATGATGATTTATTATTCTAAAAAATACGGGATCTATTTTTTTCTGATAATATGCTCAATGTTACTTTTTTCATGTGAGGACAAGCTTGTCATCAATACAGACAAAAATACTTATTACGACGATATTGCCGATCTAACCTATCTTAATGGTCACTTTTTTACCACAAACTATGATCTCTCAGGACATGCCGGTTCCCAAATTGATCTCTTGAAATATGAGTATAACGTTGAACATATCTTAATCTCAGACAGCTATGATCTGGATATGAATGGCCAGGGTTATCTGGCAATCACAAATGATGGCACCGATCTCTATCTCCAGTCAAGATTTTCACAGCTTATCGTAAAAAGCTCCGCCATCGGTGAACGAGCATTTCTGAGGGCTGATGACATCGAAACCAATTGGCAACCAAGCGGATTGGCTTATAATGAAAATAATGATTCTCTAACGGCACTTTACCGAAATCTGAATGATTTGAGTCAATACAGGATACGGACGATCTCAAAGGATATTTCCTCAGAAGCAACCCGGGATGAATTATTTCAGATAGATTTTGTGGACACGACCTATCACGGGATTTATGCCATGGAATACCATGATTCTAATTTCTATATGCTTGGTGTAGACACTAGCCAGGTAGATATCTTGATAACATTTGATCAAGATCTAGGTCTACTAAGCACTGAAGAAATCTCAGATTCAACTGTTGTGGGTCTTTGTTTTAGGGAAGACAATTTGTACTTCAGTTATCGGGATAAAAGAATTGAGTTGTGGGGAAGCTATTAACCCACTACCTGTTTCTCTGGGGATGAAAACTCATAAAAAAGGTAGAATTATATTAATAACAAATTAATTCGCCATCCTCAACGACTCAAATCACCTCGCATTCCCCCCGACTTACTTTATTTTCCCTGACATTCTATGAGCATTGATCTAAAAAAAGTTTTCGACCTGAATCGCAATGTCTTTATCGAAGCCTGCGCCGGTGCGGGTAAAACCTGGCTCTTGTCCAAGCGCTATGCAGCCATCATGGATGATTTTGCCCGACAACAGGCTGAGAATCCTCAAAGTCCGCTTCAAGATGCCTCAAATATTCTGGTCATCACCTTCACCAGAAAAGCTGCCGCCGAAATGTCCGGGCGCATCTATGCCGATCTAAATCTACTTCTAAATGACCAGCCTTTAGCCCATGTACCAGCTGATTTCGGCTCCTACCTGCGCCAGGCACCCCAAAGTTATAAAATGCATCTGCGGTCCACCTACTCCAGGAATGCCATCTCTACCATTGATTCTTTTTGTACTCAGATCCTGAGGGACCAGGCTGAAAATCTAAATATCGATCCAGAATTCCGGATACAGGATGAAGCAGATACGCAAAGAATGGAAATGGAAACCTGGGAAAGCTTCCTGCGAAACCGCAGTCACAACCAGGATCCAGATTTAAAATTTCTCCTTGAACATCTCTCAGTTTACCATCTTAGCGAATATGTAAAAAAGTTGCAGACCCACTCTCAATTGATGATGCCCTGGTTGGAATACCAAGCCTCTCATTCCCCAGAGGAATTACAATCAGAATTCAGAAAAGCACACTCCCTTCCTTCTGTCCTCGAAAAGGTCGAGCGGCAATTAATTGACCTGGTGGACAATCTGCCCAATGCTTCTGAGATGATCAATCCTGACCATGCTCAATACCGTAAATTGGCAGATTTGGTCGCCTTCTTAAGCTCGCTGATTGAAGATGATTATGTATATGGTTTAGAACTCCTGGAGCTGGTCCGAAGAATCGCACTTATCAGCAGTCGCGAAAAATACTATTCATCGATTTCAATTCCATCCAATGTCTGGCCAACACAATGGGTAGGGGTGATCAGGGAGCGCTATAAATCCTTTATTTCTGAAATTCAGGATCTGCTCCCTTATGACATGCTCATGGGTGAGATACCCGGAAAATGGGATTTGGATGCCTGTACGGTTCAACATCACCTCTCCCGGTTTTTTCTAGCTTATTTGGAAGTTTTGAATCAACGCTTACAACGGGAAGGTGTACTCAGTTTTAATGAGGTGATCCTCCAAACCAGGAAAGTCCTGGAAAATCCGAAAATAGCCGCATACTATGGAAATCGTTTTAGTCATATCCTTTTTGATGAATTCCAGGATACCAATGATCTGCGCTGGGATATTATCAGATTAATTGCCCAGGGTAAGAGTCACAAACTTAGAGATCGCGGTTTGTTTATTGTAGGTGATATTAAACAATCGATCTATCGTTTTAACCAGGCAGATGTGCAGGTCATGAACCGTGTCAGAAAGACCCTCTCTGATGCAAGGGCTTGGATTCTCAGCGCTGATGAGACTTATCGTTCTTCCCGAAAATTTGTAAACACTGTAATTAATCCCCTGATCAGTGCCACATTTCCTGACGCTGATGAGCAAGCTGATCTGGCACTGTACGAAACTGCTTTTCGGCCGACTCTTGCGGCTGAAAACAACCCTCCCATGGATGGGAAGCATGAAATTTCTCGTTGTATGTTAAGTGTTGTCCTGGAGGACGATAAGTCCGGGGGATCAGCAATTGATGTCATACATACTGCCGATCTATGCCAGGATTGGCTCACATGGATTGAAAATCAAGGTATTGAAACAGGGCCTGGACCCGCTGTTGGCATTCTGCTTAGATCATTTACACATATTCTGGATTATATCCGGGTTTTCACAGCTAAAGGGCTCGATTTTGAAGTCCTCTCCAGTAAAGGATTATTCGCACAACAGGAAAGTTATGACATCTATCATCTACTTAGCGTATTGATTAACCCACTGGACGATCTTGCCCTGGTGGGAATATTAAGAAGCCCCTTCTTTATCATAATCGATAGCGATATTCAGAAACTTCGCGAGCTGGCAAGTAATGGTCCTAGAACAGGGTGGGTCTGGAGCAGTCTGAGTCACTTGCAGCCTGAGATTTTCGAGGAAATTCAAGCTTGGCGTAAAGATAGTGCCCGTGAACCACTGGATCGTCTCATCACAAACATCATGTCAGGTGCGGATCGCCGTCTGGGATGGATTTCAGAAACCGGTGGTGCACTGAGACTTGCTAATCTTGAGCGTTTAATCCACATGATTCACCAGCTTTCTCTGGATGGTCTGGGTTTAAGAGAGATACAAGAGTACTTCAAATTTCAGATTCAGCACGGTGAGGCTTCTCAGGCTGAATTACCTGGTGCAACCCGAATCCAGATATTATCCATTCATAAATCAAAGGGTTTGGAATTTCCAGTTGTGATCCTACCAAACCTGCAGGCTCCACCCAAGTCAGAAACCAGCGGTATTTATATTGGTCGTGCTGGCGAACAGTGGCAGGCTGGAATTACCGTAGATACATTCAATGCCAGCCATAAAACCTTGATGTTTCAAAAAATCAAAGCTAACACAAAAGCCGAAGAAGAAGCCGAGGATAAACGACTCTTTTATGTGGCGCTTACGCGGGCCAGATACGGAGTGGGCTTTGTTGCGAGAATAGACACCAAACGGCAGCCATGGGCCAACACCTGGTGGCGACGCTATCTCATGCCAGTCTTTGATCTAGAGCTGGATAAAGAACAAGCGCTAACTGACCCCCAATCAATTCAAAAGAGTTGGCAGGAACGCTCAAGCTCAGAAATGTTTTTCGATCTTACGCTGGGATCTGAAATACTGGCAAAGAAATCTTTCTCACCCCCTGTGGTTGATCAGGAAATAATGTCTCAAGCATCATTCGGGGTTCCTCAAATCTATGAGGAGATATCACCCCATACCATTATGGTCTGGATGGATAAAAAGCATTATGCAGGTTCAGATGAGCAAAAGACCGGTGAAGATCGTGATCTGGAAACTACAGCGCTGACCTTTGGTCGATTACTGCATCGTGCCATGGAATTGGAATGGTTTGACAGCACTTTATATGCAGAACCCATCCAACACTATCTGGAAGAAGAGGGTGTAGTCGATCCAGAAAACCAGAAACTTTTTCAAGAGGATCTGACCGAATGCCTGACCCTTTATCGCCAAAGCTCACTGTCCCAAAAAATTGCCGCACTATCCGGAATTGATAAATTTCCAGAAATCCCTGTATTTGGATACCTCAAAAGTATGTCCCGTGTATTCAAAGTTTCAGGGATTATTGATTTGCTCTACCTGGATGGGGATGACTGGGTCGTTTTGGATTATAAAACGGATAAAGAACTACCTCCGAATCTGGAACTTAAAGATTATGCATACTGGTATCAGATACAGACCTACTTATGGATATTGAAACTACTATATGGCATCGAAGCGCGGGGAGAATTGTATTTTAATCGTTTTGATAAGATCATAACAATCGAATATGAACCTGAATTGTATTTTTCTAAGCTAGCTACACTGGATCATGGACAAGGCTTGCAGCCAATCCTACCTTCGGGAACAGATATTGAGGCTGAACTACTAGACATTCTTAAGAAACTTGACCCACATAAACCGGTGGTGATCATTGAACCTACAAAAAATAGCAGTGAACGCCTCATTCAAGCGATGACACTCAGCGAATTGAATCATCCGAGATTGCAGGTTTTGACGCTGAATGATTTTAGAAAATTGACAGAACCTGTTGGACGCAGATTGACGCCTTATCTCAGCAGACTGGGGGTCGCCCGGCTTCTCGGTAAGCGTCCTCAATGGGGAATGGTTAATCGCATAGCAGCAGCCTTTTATAAAGCAACTCGAGGAGAAGTTGTCACTCCAGATAAGCAGGAACTATTCCATAGATTTCTGGTCTGGTGTACAGAACACAAAATCATGACGTCCGGAAAAGAGTGGGAATTTTCGAAGTTACTACCAGAATTGAAGATTATTGTAAATTCCATCCACTCAACGACGCCTTCTGATTACATGTTTTTAGCTGATTTAGGTGCCGAACGTGATCTCATTTTTATAGACCCCTTATCCCCTGGAAAACCGGTCTCCGGGTTCCCAATGACCATTAAAGCCTGGATGACACAGGAGGAGATGCCTTCCCAGGAATTTCGGCATAGCTACACCCCATGTTTTGCCATTCATGAGGAGCTTGTGCTGGTAGCCTCAAAAATTCGTAACATGCTGCAAGGGGGAACTGCGCCAGGTGATATCCTCATCGCAGTTTCATCAATGGAACGTTATGTGCCTACCCTTAAACGTGTATTTGATCAGGTGGGTATCTCAGTCCGGGTTAGCAAGCGTGAACCTGTTATGGAACGGCCGGTTACGCAGCTGGCGCTGGCTCTAATTCAGGGTCGTATCGCGCACCTATTATCCTGGGATATGGCGATGTCTGTCTGGTTGCATCCCTTAGTCATACCCTCAGGTACTCCAGGCAATACACGCATGAAGCTGGACATCGAAGCACGCAAATTGGGGATTACCACTCTTGACAAGTCCCTTCCTGACAGGTTCAGCCATCCTAGAATCAACCAGGCTGCAAAAGATTTATTAAAATTTGTTACAAAGGAATGGCATCAAGACCGGAATTCAGGACTGGTGCAAGAGGCAAAGTGGCTTGCATCTATATTGGGTAGATTCCAATTTACGCATCGTTTGAAACCGGGCAGTGTTGCCTCCAAAGCCTATACTTCACTAAAGAATGCTATCATTGGCATCCGTGTGGATTGGGAACGCTATTTGAGTCAGAAAGGCAGCCTCAGAGATTTAAACCGTGAGTTAAGAGAACGACTCAAGGGCGTGGAAGTGTCTTCAGCCCAGCAGGGCTTTGGAGTCGATGTTATCTCATTGCTCGACACCTTGAATCTTACTTGTCCACATCTTTTCGTTATTGGATTGACAGAGGGACAATTTCCCATTGCGCCTGATAGCAATCCCTATTTAAAACAATCGGAGCTGAATCCCTGGTTCCTGAATTTATATCTTTTCAAGCATTGGCTGGCACGTCCCCAGGGCAGTTTACATCTAACGTCACCTCTGCGCAATGCTGATGGAACACCGCTTCAGGAGAGTACTTTTTGTCAATACTTGAATAAGCAGGAATATCCAAAACTTCCGCCCATTAGTCGCCAGGCCCAGCTTGCACAAATGGCTGGAAAAACATTTGCCAGAACACACTCAAAAATTCAGGATCGCCACAACGAATTGCTCCTCAATGCAGGGACGGGGGATTGGTATGGAAAGCTTGCTTCACATGCTGAGAGCTCCTTTGATCAGATCTCTGCCTCTGCTTTTGATGATTTGATAAAATGTCCCCAACGCTTCTGGTATAGCCGGAAGCTGTATCTGGAACCTGCTGAAACCAATATTGCAGAGCGCCAGGAAATTGAAGTAGGGAATCTGGTTCACAAAGTGTTGGAAATATTTGGAAACCAGGAGGGATTTATTTTAGCTGCCACGGATCTTTCAGCAGCGCTGGAAAAACTTGAATCGGTTGCTCTCAGTTTTCTCAAGGAGCAGGAAATTGACCCTGATGCAGATCTGTTAGATAATAAATGGAGCGAGTTGTATTTTAAGAACTTCCTGGATCCCGATAGAAATCTTCTGGCGGCGATGCTAAACTCTGAGACAATGGTCTTAGACAAGTTTGGCGATCCAGGACTTCATGAGCAGGCTTTTGGTGATATAAATGATGAGCAATCATGGCCAGCGGTAGTGATTGAGAATGAGTCCTTGAAATTAGCGCTCAGAGGTAAGATTGATCGTGTATTTATTGAGGGGGATAATGTCTGGGCGACTGACTATAAGACGGGTCATGTTGATATCAAGCAAAGTCGGGAATTCTGGACCAGTCAAATGTTGTTCTACTACCTCATGCTGAAAACACGGTTTCCTGAAAAAAATGTCGTTCTTACCTACGAGCAGGTCAAAGACTTCAAAGAGAACAAGTTTGGTTTTAAGGGTTATTTGGGAGATGTTAGTTCCGATAATCCGGTTATGGAAACCTTGCCCCCCAGATCGAAAGCAATAATCCCCATTGCTGATGGTGAAGAATGGTCGGTTGAGCGAATCAAGTCTGAAACACTTTCTTATGCTCGATATTTGGCTGACAATGTTTTCCCACTCACCAAACGCGATGAATCTATTGCCTGTGCCTACTGTCCGTATGATCGAATTTGCCGAAAGACAGCATTACCACGCTAAATATAAGTTTGCGAGGATTTTAAACCTTCACAAGGCTGCTAAGCCAATCAACTTGAACCCCCACAGCATGTTATCCTTTAGAGCAGTGAAACTCCTGTTCCTAGATTTAAATTCCATCTATATACATCGGTATAGGATCAAGATTATTCGCCTATTGGCTCAGAATGACGCTATTACGTATTCAGGAGTTCAATTCGGCGATTTCTTGGTCCAGAGATGCCCAACGTTCGAAAAGCTTGTCAATCTCAGTATTTAGAGCCTCGATGGATAATGAGCATTCCGTTAATATTTCTGGATTTGTTGCATTTGCCGGATCATGTAGTTTTTTGTCCAACTCGATTTTTCGCGCTTCTGCTTTACCAATATCTCGTTCCACTTTGGCACTGGTGTTACGTAGAGATTTCAGTGTCTGATGACGCATTTTATTGTCACGGGGAACGTTGAGTTCCTCTGGTTTTTCCTGCTTATATCCTGAGCGTTGATACTCTATGAGTTGAAAGGTATCCGCAAAGACTTTTACAGTTCCATCGCCTGATAAGTACATGATTTGATCACATACTCTATCCATGAGGAATCGATCGTGGGTTATTAATAACAAGGCGCCGCTATAATCAATAAGACTTTCTTCCAGGACTTCCAGTGTGGGAATATCCAGATCATTTGTCGGTTCATCGAGGATCAGAATTTCAGCAGTCTCCAACATTAATTTTGCCAGGAGCACGCGGGCGCGTTCACCACCAGACAGCTGAGCAACAGGGAGATCCAACTGTTCCTTTTGGAAAAGAAACTTCTTAGCCCAGGTACTAATATGTAAGGGATTACCCTGATAGATGACAATGTCCCCATCAGGTGCCAGAGCACGTCTTAGCGATTGATCTGCATCAGGTAATTCTCGCGTTTGATCCAGGGTCATCATATGGATACCCTGGGCCAGCTCAATTTCCCCGCTATCCGCGGCCAGCTCGCCGCGCAGGATGTTGATTAAACTACTTTTTCCGCTACCGTTAGCTCCCATTATGCCGATCTTCATCCCAGGGGAGAGAAAAAGCTCTAGATCCTTGAATAAAAGTTTCCCGCCCCTGCTTTTGCTGAGATTCCTGGTGAAGAGCAGTTTTTTGGATCGGCGATCCCCAGCTTCAAAATTTATTCCAGCTTCACTGGCTAGGTTATTGCGGTGTTTTAATTCAGACAGATCGTCTATCATGGTATAAGCCTTATCAATCCGATATTGCGCTTTTGTGGTGCGGGCTTTAGGTCCGCGTCGAAGCCACTCAGTTTCCCGGCGAACCTTGTTGGACAATGTCAACTCTTCTGAACGTTGGTCGCTCAGATATTTCTCCCTATCCTGAATGAATTGAGAGTAATTGCCTCTAACTTTTAGGTAGCCTTGTTTATAGCGATGATCAAGGTCAATGATGGCGTTGCAGATGTTTTCCAGAAAAAGTCGATCGTGGCTGATTAGAATGAAGGCAAAATTGGCTGACTTAAGCAGAGATTCTAACCATAGAATGCCTTCCAGATCATTATGATTGGTGGGTTCGTCAAGCAAGACAAGATCACTATCACGGGCCAGGATTGCCGCTAAAGCTACTCGTTTCTTCCAACCACCGGAGAGCGATTGGACTGACAAATCCAGATCGCTGAACTGGACTTGGTCCTGAATCTCATTCAGTCGTTTCTGAATCTCCCATTTTTCCAGATGATTAGGGAATTCCGCCTTAATTATTTGTCTGATCGTGGCTCCATCTGGGAAATTATCGATTTGTGAGAGGTAGGCGACACTTGTCCTGGTATTCGCTGATACCTTGCCTTGATCTACCTGCTCCATCCCGCTCAGAATTTTTAATAAAGTGGATTTACCCGTGCCGTTTGGACCAATTAAACCAATTCGCTCTCCATTATGAACGTTGAGGGAAAGATCTTTGAATAGCACAGTATTGCCATATGCTTTATGGATACTCTGGGTCGATATCAACACATTTTGAGCCATTAATATGGATTATATCTGTTTAGTCATTTGCTTTTAATGACAGATAAAGATCAGGGTCCCAGCGGAAATATAGTTTTCCCCCAAGATCAAAAGCCTGGACTAAAAGTTGTTCCCGTCTGTTAACAATAAAGGCTCGTAGATCCAAACCAGCTATTGAAGGGAGCAGGGACTGAAAGACATCCAGATCGTGGATATCGCCCAATAATGTGCCCAAAACCTGACTTCTTACCAGCGGGTGCTCCCTTTGCTCAAGGTCGTCACCAAACAGGAAGCGCAATTGATACCAAAGTCGCTTGACCTTCTTGCGCCAGCTGTGAATAGTCTCACTTTTTGGGTTATTGATGGCATTTTGCAAGGTTTTCTGGCCTGATTCGAATGAGCTATTTATCTGCAAATATGTCATTTCAGCAGATGGATCGATACTGCCTGCCTGAAATTGCCTGGTAAAAACACTGACCAAACGATCAATCTCAGCTATTTCATAGGGATTCGGTAGAGGTTTGAGAACATGAGGATTTTGCTGAAGCCCACTCTCTAGACGAGGATCGAGAAGCTCATTGGAGGCTTCTACAATGGATTGGTATGTTTCCAAGTTTACATGAGCATCTCGATAGGGAGCGAGAATGTGGCTCACCTTTCGCAGATATGAATTTTGAATTGCGTAAGCACCAGAGTCAAATCGCAGTATAGCCCGCAGGAATTTTGTTCTTTTGCGAATACCGTGAATAGCCAAGATAGGATCTATGTGGATGTCAATCAGGAATTCATTTAACTCTCGGAGTAATTGGATGATCTCTTCTCGATAAGTTGGAAACATGATGGCAATATAATCGATGACCCGACCGATGCTATCAGTTGCCAGGTCGTCGCTGAAACTCAAAGGTGTATGATGCTATAACACAATTAGGAAAGAAAGAATACGTTTGTACTCCCAGATCATACATTCAAGTAGCTGAGACCACTTTTCTACGATCCTTGGATCCTGGATCTTATTATCAATGGACAATCCTCTTTACAGAACTACATTTTCAGCATAACAAAATTAGGAGGTGGGGCTGTGAAAAAGCTTGGTACGATACTACTTGTCGTCGTCATTTTAGTTGTCGGTGTGATTGCCTGGGCAAAGTTCTTTTACCTAAAAGGACCGCTAGCAATTTATGAAGGACAACTCACCTTCTCCCAGCTCTCTGAACCTGTTGATGTTTTTACTGATGAGTTCGGTGTTCCACATGTGTATGCCCAGAATGAGGAAGACCTGTTCTTTGCCGCTGGTTATTTGCAGGCATCAGAACGGCTATATAAAATGGATGTTATCGCACGTGCAGTAGAAGGCAGATTGTCGGAAGCCTTTGGTCCTGATTTGCTCGAAGATGATAAATATTTACGAACCTGGGGTTTTCATAGGATCGGAAAAAAAGTTGTTAAATCAATGGCATCTGAGACACGCGAGCTTCTCGAACGCAGTG
Source organism: bacterium (assembly GCA_013202895.1). Lineage (GTDB taxonomy): Bacteria > Fidelibacterota > UBA8477 > UBA8477 > JABMPR01 > JABMPR01. The sequence continues at coordinate 20,762 of JABMPR010000216.1, forward strand.
TAGCTGGAATCAACGCCTATATCGATGGACACCATGATGATTTGCCAGTTGAGTTCATCATCGCTGGTCATAAACCGCTTCATTGGGAATTAGAGCATATTGTCGGTTATGCCCGGTTAATGGGACATGATCTGTGTCTGGCATGGATGCCAGAGGTGATTTTTGGTGGTGTTTTGGATAAGCTGGGAGACGAGAAAGCTCGGGAATTATACCCGGTTTACCCTGATACAAAACCCTACATCGTACCCAAAGTCCCTGAAAATTTTAGCGCAGTCGCAGAAGATCTATTTAAAAGCGAAAACAGGATTCGTAATATTACAAGCGCAATTGGTTCGCACATAGGGAGCAACAGCTGGGTGCTTAGCGGGACAAAAACAAAGAGCGGGAGGCCCATCCTCGCTAACGATCCCCACCTGGCATTCTCTCAGCCTGCTGTCTGGTATGAAATGCACCTTGTAGGCGGTCGCTTTGATGTTGCCGGGGTAACGCTGGCAGGTGTCCCTCTGGTCATTCTGGGACAAAATCAGTACTATGCCTGGGGTTTCACAAACGTTATGGTTGACGACACGGATTTTTATGTCGAGGTTACAGACGAAGAACATCCGGATCAGTATTACTATGATGGAGAATGGCGTGATATGATCATCCACCAACAAACTATTCCGGTAAAGGGCGAAGATCCCGTGATCTATGATGTAAGAGAGACGCATCACGGTCCTATCATTAATGATGTACATAAAGTATTAAAGGTAGAGGAAAATAAGACTTCACCCATAGCGATGTCCTGGGTGGGAAACTATATCACCAATGAAGTTGATGCATTTTTTGGGCTGAATATGGCTCGCAACTGGGAAGAATTCTCAGCAGCCGCAGAAAATTTCTGGATTCCCGGTCAAAACATGGTCTATGCAGATCTGAATGGCAATATCGGTTGGCGCCCAGCGGTTGCATTACCCTTGCGAGCACGTGGAACTGGATTAGTCCCACTCCCAGGTGATGATCCACAGTGGGACTGGCAAGGCTTTGTTCCCTTCGAAGATATGCCCTATCAGTACAACCCGGATCAAGGTTACATCGCTACAGCAAACAATAAAACCATTGGCGATGAGTTTCCTCACTATATCAGTGCTTATTGGGAACCCCCAGCTCGGGCAAATCGTATCCACGAGATGTTAGATGTACCGGACAAGCTTTACGCAGTCGAGGATATGCAAAATATCCAAATGGATTATCTCTCTGATCATGCACGTGATCTGACACCCCTATTTGTTGATTTATTAAAAGACGCCGATATGAGTAATCCCCAACTAAAGGCGGCTTTCAATGCGCTAAAAAATTGGGATTATATACAAGGAAAAACCTCCGTTGCGACAGCTGTGTTCAATGCCTTGTGGGTCAAATTCGCATATAATCTATACGGCGATGAAATGGATCTCATTGGCCCAGAATTCAAGGACGGTTTCTTTAAATTGGCTAATCTGAGTATTCGGAACGCAATTTTTTTATTGGAGCATCTTCCTGGATCTTCCTGGTTTGATGATGTGTCTACGACAGATATAGTGGAAACTCCACAGATGATAGTTGACCGTTCCTTCAGGGAGACTGTATCTGAGCTGGAGGCTCGATTTGGTAAGGATCCAGTGGATTGGAAATGGGCTGAAATGCATACCCTCACGCACAAACATCCCCTGGCAAAGATAAAGGTTCTGGATTGGCTTCTGAATCTGAATGTCGGTCCATTCCCGGCAGCAGGCTCCGGAACTACTGTGAATAATATGGAATACCGCATGTATGATCCATATGATGTAGTTCTTGGACCTTCAGTCAGACACATATATGATTATGCCGATTTTCAGAAGGGCGGGCTGAGCGTTTTGCCAACTGGACAGTCAGGGAATCCTTTATCCCCTCATTACGCTGATCAGGCTGAAATGTACAATACGGGTAAATATAGAGTCTTTCCCATAGATGAAGAAACGATCAAGAATGCAGGATATAAACATCTGGTTATGATACCCTAGCCTTGTTTACCGGGCATAATCACTATGTCATCCTGAACCATAGGTGAAGGATCTTGGCCCAATACCGTGATTTATGGTGTTATATTGATAAAGACCAAGATTCCTCCCTCGCCAAGGCGGAGTCAGAATGACACCTATGTGTGTAATCCACAAGCATGTGTTTAGGTTCTTTACTGAATGCCTTGGAATACCTAATTATTGATTTTCAACAATATCGCTATCCTTGTGATGCTAATATTCCAAACTAATTTGCACACATGTTTAGCCTGCTCCTGACCCTGGCCCTTCTGGCTATGCTTTTACACCATTTTTTTATATGGAAGCCTCTGGATACTTCTGTATTGTATCAAAAGCACGCTTATCTGTTATTCGGGCATCGTGGAACCCCGGAATGTGAGCCCGAAAATACTATGCCTTCTTTTGAGCGGGCGATTGCAGATGGCTGCAACGCAATTGAATTGGATGTTTATCGAACCACAGACGGTCATCTCATCGTTTTTCATGATGATACCCTTGAACGTACGACCAATGGGACAGGCCGGGTTGCAGATCACACACTAGCTGAACTTCAGGAACTTAATGCAGCCCATCACTGGCCAGGAAGAGAAGAAAGAATCCCAACCTTAAAAACGGTCATCGATACTTTGCCCAATGATATAATTTTTAATTTTGAGATTAAAAACTTCTCATTTTTTTCTGAACAACGTACAGAGTTGGAACTGGTTCGATTTATTCGCGAGAACAATCTTCGGGATCGGGTTATACTGTCATCTTTCAATCCCTTAAATATCTGGCGGGTAAAAATGTCCGACCCAAAAATATTTACCGCATTACTTTGGTATAATCCCAGTATGTTATCCCTGAGGCACCCAATAGGTGTCCACCTGTCCCACCCTGATCTTTTCCATCCCTTTGAGGAGAACGTGAACTGGGGGGTGCAGTTTTGGTCCAGAGTAAAACGAATTCCCATGCATGTCTGGGTAGTAAATGATGCGGAGGGGATGAAGAAATTTGCCCGGAATCCTATGATTAAGGGTATAATGTCAGATAACGCTAAATTATTAGTAGACACACTGGGAGACGAGCTGCTCTAATGGAACTACTCCAATATATCGTTAAAGTACTGCCTGCCGTGATCGTGATTCTGAATCCCTTTGGTGGTGCATTGATCTTTGTTTCTTTGACACAGAGTGATGATCGAGGAGAGCTCATTCAGAAATCGCGGCGAACCGCTCTGACTGTTGTAGCAACCCTCTTAGTGTTTATGTTTCTTGGACAACTCATCTTTGAACTTTTTCACATTACTCTAGATGCTTTCCGAATAGCGGGAGGGATACTGTTATTCGGGATGGGAATGAGTATGATTCGTGGTCAACATCCCCAATCCAAGATTACAGAGAAGGAGCGGGCAGAAGTCGTCTATCAGGAGGATATTTCTATCATCCCTATGGGTATACCGGTTTTGAGCGGACCAGGTAGTATTGCCACGATTATGGTTTTTCGATCTCATGCTGTGCAGACCTATGAAATTGTCACCCTTATGATTTCAGTTTTACTGGCAGGTATCCTGGTCTTTTATGTCTTGAAATATTCACATATCATGGTAAACAGATTTGGAAAAACAGCTCTGCGCATTATCTCACGTCTCATGGGTCTCCTGGTGGTGACCATGGCTGTTCAATTCATCATTTCAGGTGTGACAGCTGTACTATCTGGCGCTTTCCCGGGACTACTCAGCTAAGCTCAATACCCAATATACTTCAGATCATTCCATTTTAGTCTTGCACTAAGATAATTTTTGTCTACTTTGTAGTACAAAGTACTTTTCAGCAAAGAAAATGTGCGAAATGATATGAGGAATTATGAACGAACAAATTGAAATGATAGACCGGGTCCTGGGAGAGCTACAGAAAAATGTTGCCGCAAAAGCCGCTAAAATTTTTCTGCTGGGGTGGGGCATAGTTCTGGGCTGCATCACTCACTTGCTGTTGGGCTATTTTGACAAATATGAGTGGCTGATGGTAAATTGGATCGTTATTTCTTTTCTGAGCATGATCCTTGGTATCCTAATGTTTGGGAGAGATACATCAAGATCAAAAAGTTCTAAACATGAGATACTGCTACTCAATCTCTGGGGCGTCGCAGGACTCGTCCAGCTGTATATTGGATTTGTAGCTCCATATGCAGGATTTATTGAATCCGAAAACGCATTACCAATGGTTCTACTCATAATGTTCATATCAGTGATGGTCACAGGTCTGGCCGTCGATCATAGACCCACAATAGGCTTGAGCATTTTCTGGGTCATTGGGTCAATCACAGCCTCTTTACTACCAGACCAGTTTCAAGTACTTGTACTCCTTGTAGTAGTACTCTGTGGATTTCTCCTGCCATCCTACCTCATTAAGGTGAAATTCAACTAAGCGATATGCTAGACTTCAAATCACTGAATCCGTTAATCCATACCCCGGTTCGTTTGGGGATAATGACAGTTTTAAGTCAACAAGATAGCTGTGACTTTAACTTTTTGAAGAAAACCCTGGATACCTCAGACGGAAATTTAAGTACCCATATCACCAAACTCGAAACTGCTGGATATCTGAGTATAACAAAAATCTTCCAAAATAAATTACCAAATACTTCGTACAGCCTGACCCAACTTGGCAAAATGGAATTATCAACCTATCTCACCAAGATGCGCAATATTTTGCAGCAATCAGAGATTTAGAAGACCCAAATGAATAAGCCCATAAATAAATTCAAAGTGATGACCCTCTTGATTTTAGTGATCTTTTTTAATCAAACCTGGGCTCAGAAATTCAAATGGCCAAACATTGAAACTTTCATTTCAGATACCTTAAATATTCAAGTCCCGGTGGACTCGACCATCGATGGAGACCTGACTCAATTGAAGGTGATCGATTCAAGAGATCTTGAGGGTGATATACTGGGAATTAGCCAGACCAAAAAATTCAGATATATCCCTGTGGATCAGTACCTGGTCCTGAACCAATCTCTTGCGGATTTGTTCCAGACGCGCTTCGTTACAGACTCTTTGCAGTTATCAGGGACCCTCCATGTTTCAAAACTGATACTCTGGTGGGACGGTGCACCGGTACTGAATAAAGGTCTCTGTCTGAATGCCTATACGACCTACCATGATACGAACGCTGAGCCCCAAAGTGATTGGCTCTGGGAAATTCGCCTCAAAAAAGAGAAGAAGGAGGAGGAAGCCGCCTACTTGAGCAGGTTTGTTCAGGAGCTTATCAACCAGCAGTCAGAAGCTTTGGCCAGGGGTGATTTCAATTCGGAATTCTATCCTCATTTGTTTCGTCGGCAGCTCATGACCTGGTCTGAGTTTATCTTTTTCAAGGACGGTTATGCTATAAATGCCCACTTCACCCTGGATTTTCCAGCGGATCAAAAATCGAGCTGGAAAAGGGGTTCCCCGGGACTGTTTTACAGAAAGTCTGACATCCATGAATCTGTCGCCATTGGTGGGAAGGATCAGCAATGGTACTGGCGATTATCACCAGCGTTGATAAGCAAGACCTCAAGCACTTTTCGCTTGGGATTCAATAATTTTGAGGGTGGTCATTTTGATCATCTAAAATACTGGAACCTCCTATACTTAAACTTTTCAGGTCAGGCTATTCTCGAATATCGTCCGGTTCACCATAAAGGATTATATGGTGGTCTGGGTGTATATGCTGGATACAATATTCTTCCAAAGGTTATTCCGCGTGCCGAAATTGGGCTTCTAATGAGTGTGGGGGTGATACTACCATGATCAGACTCATAATCAGCTATTGTTTTCTCTTATTGATGGGGATCTCAACTACAGCAAAAGCCCTAGATATCTCCGGTTTTGTCCATGATGCTCAAAGCGGTGAAAGTATCATCGGCGTAAATGTTTTTATCAAGGCCAGCGGACGGGGAGCAGCTACCGATCTGGAAGGCTTCTTTATTCTCAGAAACGCTGGCGAGGGACATGTGGAACTCACTCTATCTCACATTGCTTATGAAGACACGATAATTGATCTGGTTCTGGGCGGGCAAAATCAGTTCATCTCAAGTATTGTGTTGAGACCTCATACCATTGACACCAAAGCCGTCGAGGTTGTGGGGCAACGCTCAAGCATCATCCAGGATATGGACATCTCAAGCCTCCAGGTTGATCCAGTGATTCTAACCGAAATTCCACAGCTTAATAAGGATGTGTTTAATCTTGTGAAATTCTCACCCAGCGTGACTACCTCAGACCCCATGTCCCCCCAGTATTATGTGCGGGGCAGTGATCCCGGAGAGAACCTGGTCCAGATGGATGGCATGACCATATACAATCCACAACATTTTATGGGCTCCAGTGCCATCTTTAATCCCTATTCAATCAAAAATATAGAAATGTTGGTTGGCGGCTTTGATGCTGAATATGGCGGTCGCAACGCCTCCATCATGAATATTTCCACACGAGAGGGTCACAAGTCTGAAATCCATGGGGAATTTCGGCCCTCGATCTCCGGTATCAGTGGTGCCATAGAATTCCCTGCTGGTGAGCGTGGAACAGCCATGCTATCAGGGCGCATGTTCACAGATTTTATGCTGCGGGTCATAATGGGTACGCCCAATCTGGTCATGGATTATAACGCGGCTTATCAGGTGTTACTTGGAAAGACCCGTCTGAGGTTTTCCGGCTTTTTTGCTCGCGATTATATGGATTATAGTGTTGATAATCTCATGCTTTTCTTTCCTGAGGATCTCTTTGATTCTTTTGGTGAAGGTTTTGTGACCAACACCACCAATCGGGCTTTGGGCGTAAAATTCAATTCGGTACTCCTACCGAACCTTACCCTGGAAGGGCAGGTCTATCACTCAGCCTCCACAGTTGATAATCTGACCTACTTCAATTACTCCATATCTGACACTTCAGGCGAGAATCTTGCTGCGCTGGATTACAAAACCCATATCGAGAACAGCATCTCAGAAAATACGGGAAAAGCCAATCTGGCTTGGTATGCCTTCTGGAACCAAACTGTCAAGCTGGGTGCTGAGCTGAACGATATTAATTTTGCCAATGAAGTTGGCAGGTTCGATGCTCCAGCGAAGCCCAATGAATCGGGCACACAGTTTCAGGCCTTATTCCTTCAGGATAAAATTGAGTTTGGACCCCTGCAGATCAAGTTTGGACTGCGTAGCTCCAGATCTCTTGCCCAGGGTGATTGGCAGATGGAACCTCGGGCATCCGCAAGCCTAAGGATTCCAGGTGGTCACCAGGTCAAGGCAGCTTATGGTAAATATTTCCAATACCTCACCACCATGGATTCCAAAGGTGATGAGTTCATCCAGTTTCTGGACTACTATCAATCTCTGGAAGATCGAAAACCATTGAACTCCATTCATTACATCCTGGGTCTGTCCGGTCCCTTATTTGGAGATGTTGAGTATGAGATGAGTGCCTATTATAAAGATTTAAAACAGTTATACAGGGCGACCTACAGTAATACAGTTACAGCAGGCGAGCGCTCAGCGCTCATTGAAGGGGGTTCCGGGGAATCATATGGTTTTGAAGTATTGTTGAAAGGTGAATTTGGCCGTTTTTCTGGTTGGTTGGGTTATAATTATTCCAAGGGATTTCGCAAGTATCCCTCCATTTTGAATGGCCGGCAAAGCTTGTTTGATGCAGATCAGCCTCACAATTTGAAATCTATACTCCTGTTCAAATTGACGCCTGATATTGTCGCCAGTTCGACCCTGCAATTCACGTCCGGCTTCCCTCGAACCTGGGAGACCGGAATGCGCATGCATTCCTCCTACGACCCGCTGACCAATACCATTGGCTGGTTCGCAACCTACCTCACTCCCAAGCGAAACAATGTGCGCTATCCTACCAGACTAGCCTGGGATATTGGTTGGAAGAAAAAACTGCGCTCCGGTTTTGGATTCAATCTGGCTGAATACCTCGGCGGGGTTGATGCTTACATGACAATGACCATCAGGAACCTGCTTTTTCTCCATCGAAACCCGGTCTACTACTTTTACATCCCGGAGTATGGTTATTATGGTATGGATGCAGAGCTTTTACCTTCAATCTTTTTTGGCTATAGCTTGGAATTTTAAAGGTGATGATATGGACATGACCAATAATACAATGCAAATGGGTACTCACCATCAGAATTTGCCATACTTCAACGGGGCTCAGTATGACACAGAACCCGAAGCTTGTCTCCCTCAGCTTGTCGAAGGGTCGAAACACAAGCTTGAGTACAGCAATAGAATCATTTTCTATTCTATGTACTTTTTGCTTTTTCTTGTTTTTTCAAGCTTGTTTACAAGCTGTGACTTGCCACATCAACCAGGTCCCATGCCAACAGATATCGTGGAAACGGAGTTTGAGCCCGGTTTGAACATTCTTGGTGTTCTTCGTGCCGACGCTGAGATGGGGACCTCCTTCATAAATATCAACAGGGCATTAACCACGGAAGAGATATACACTGATCCCATTGAGAATTTTTCACCAGAGGTGGATTATGTGAAGGTCAACTCAATCAACTCGGGAACAGAATATCTTTTCCTCCTGGCTGAGGACTCCCCTGATGAGGGAAACTATCGAGATTCGACACTGGATGTCCAGTCTGGAGAAACTTATGATCTGGAGATCAGTGCACCTGGTTTTCCCACATTGACAGCTGAGACAACGATCCCTCAGAAGCCTCAATTGCTCGCAAATACACTTTCACAAGCTGCTGGTCATATCTCATTTCAGCTTCAACATCATGCCAGTGCTTATGAATATAAGCTGTACTTAATCTTCCTTGAAAGTGCTCTGGAGAAGGTAGTCAAACCATCCAACGGGGATATCATAGAAGTTGACTGGAATTACGACACCAGCGACGGATCGCCTTTGTTTCTCATGCTTACAGCATTGGATGAGAATCTGACCCGCTATGGGAGCAGCCCAATTTCCTTTATTCCCAATACTTACCATCCTGATGGTTCAACAGTCACGGGAGGCTATGGCTGTTTTGGGTCAGTTGCGATCACTCTCAATACCCTCGAGTAGGAATATTTTGGATTAGTCATTGCGAGCGTAATCGCGGGATTGCAGTTTTCAGGAAGATATTTGTGTGTGATTTTGCCCCTAAAACCTGTGAGAGTTTGGTCTGTTGAGCCCTTTTACCTCGACTCAGCTTGGTATCACGATTCAGGGGAAGACGATATATTCGGGGGTGCTGATAATTCCATATTTCCGGTCGCTCCATTCAGCATCCCTCTTGCATTTTCCCTATTCATATCCTATGATTTACGATTATGAAAAGCACTGACTTAGGTGAGACAAAAATAACATCAGAGACCATCTTTAAAGGACAGTTACTTCATGTTACCCGAGATGAAGTTCTGCTACCTAATGGCAAAACCAGCGTCAGGGAAGGTATTCTCCATCCCGGGGCAGTTGTCGTCGTTCCTTTCCTGAATGAAAAGACCTTGATTATGGAGCGCCAGTATCGCTATTTCCCAGATCGCGTGTTTTATGAGTTACCCGCTGGAAAAACCGACCCTGGAGAGGATTTCCTGACGACAGGCAAGCGCGAGTTATTGGAAGAGACCGGATTCGAAGCGGAAAAGTGGACTTTCCTCAGCCATCTTTATCCTGCCATTGGATATGCTGACGAAAAGATGACGGTCTATGCTGCTCAAGATCTAAGTTTTCGGGGAATCGACCGAGATCAGGATGAATTCCTTGAGATCATTGAAATGCCATTGAATGAAGCCATGGAAATGCTCAGACGGGGTGAGATTACAGACGCCAAGACCATGGTTGGCTTGTTCTGGGCCGAGAAGCTGGCACGAGGTGAATGGGAGCCACATGTCTACGTCTGATTTTATTTATGCCTGTTTGAAAAAAGACATCCCAATGAATGCTGCAAAAAATGTGAGAGTTGCTGGTCTTGAAATTGCCATATTCCACACGGCGGAGGGCTATGTTGCAAGGTCAGGAGTCTGCAAACACAACGCCTTCAAGCTTGAGCTTTGTGATGTTTCTGGTGATATTGTAAGCTGTCCACGCCATGGGTGGCGATATCGAATATCCAATGGTAAAGGAGTTAAACCCAGCTGGACACAGCTTGATATTTATGCACTTGAGATCCGGGACGAGGAGATCTGGGTGCAAGCCATAGCAGATCAATCAAATCAGGATGATTTTGACACCTCAGCATTTGATTGGTAAAATAAAGGGGAGAATATTATGTCGGAAGTAGCAGTCGTATTATCTGGGGCAGGCTTTTTAGATGGTGCAGAAATTCAGGAAAGTGTCATTACAATGCTCACACTGGATAAAGCTGGAGTCAAGTACCAATGTATGGCTCCAGATGTAGCCCAGATGCACGTGGTTAACCACTTCACCGGTGAAGTTAGCGAGGGGGAAGAGAGAAATGTCCTGGTCGAGGCTGCCCGGATTGCACGAACAAAGATTATTGATATTGCTATCGCAAATCCCAATGATTACGATGCAGTCATCTTTCCAGGGGGTTACGGTGCCGCCAAAAACCTATCCAATTTTGCGGTCAAAGGTGCCGCCAGCAGCGTCCAGCAGGATGTTCTGCAGTTTGCCCGTAGCTTTGCCGCAACTGGTAAACCAATGGGCTTTGTATGTATCTCTCCAGCTCTTATTCCGCATATCTATGGGGCAGATGCAAAATTAACCATTGGATCAGATGCCGACACTGCAGCCGCAATAACTGAAATGGGAGGAGTTCACGTCAATTGTCCGGTCCAGGATTTTGTTGTTGATGAAGAACGCAAGATCGTATCCACCCCGGCTTACATGTTGGATGAACGAATTGGGGATGTAGCGACAGGAATTGAAAAGTTAGTACACAAAGTGATTGAGATGATAAATGGATAATTATGTCAAAGATCTAAAGCGGGTAACCCACTTTTCAGAAGATACTGCCCTTGTAAATTCAATGTTTAAGAGTGATCAGCTGCAGCTGGATGTCTTGAATCTGAATTCCCAGCAATATATCTCCCCAGAAATCGAGCCCCTTTCAGATATCATTTATTTCGTCCTACGGGGTGAAGGTGTGTTTGAGGTGGGGGATGAAGTCCTGATTCTGACCCGCAACACGACCGTACTTGTGGAACCTGGGGTGAGCTCGGGAATCATAAATGAAAGTGATGAGCAACTCAGCGTACTAAAAATACTTGCACCTCCCGGCATTCATTAAAAGCAGATAATGAAAAAAGCTGAATCACTGCACGCTCCAGTTTTTCCACTGCCAACGGTCAATCTCTTTCCAGAGACCACTGCCAGTTATCACATTTTTGAACCAAGGTATGTTGAAATGATCCAAAGTGTACTTGAACAGGACGGATTACTGGCAATGGGGGTTCTCAGACCTGGTTATGAAGATGAATACTACGGGACTCCTGAAATTTATCCTGTGGGCTGTTTGGGTCAGATTCAATCCTATGAAGAATTGGAAAACGGTAACTATAATATTGTCCTGGCAGGTTTATTCAGGGTTGGTTTTGGCCAAGTGATCAAGGATAATCCCTTTCGAGTTGTTGAGATGCAGGAGCTGCCCGAATATGATCGTGAGCATGATTTTCGGGAAGAACGTGAAGATTTGCTGTTACGCTTGAACTATCTGGTTGAGCATTCCCCTGAGAAACTTGATTTTAGTCCTCTTCTGGGTGGAGACGATTCATTCATCGCTCTGGTAAATATGATCGCCCGCACGCTTCCTCTGAAGAATACGGAGCATTATCAACTCTTGGCTCTAGACTCGGTTCGTGAGCGTGCTAATGGAGCCTTAAGGCATATTGATGATCAAATCGAAACCATCGAACTGATGAAAAGAATCGACCCTAGAATTTCTGATGAGATCTCTTTGAATTAGTTAAAGTATTTAGGCTGATTTTCAGTTTAGCTTGTCACAGCGACAAATCAACAAACAATGTGGCGAAATACGGCAAGTAAATAGTCCACATCCCCAAAACGCCGGTTCAACCTCTTTTATTCCCCTGATAATTAATTTCTTCAAGAAGAGACACAGGAATTAGATATACCTCCTTGGTCTAAGAAAAAATATGAAACACCTATAATGGAAATAGTAGCGCGGGTAAACTAATAACTTGGTGGTGAATTGCTAGCTGTTAGCCATTTCTAAAGTGCTTTGCTGACCCAGTCAAAGACACTTGATATTCTTAAATATTGTTAACTGGAATCCAATGTGCTGGCATGTGCTTTGCAAATACTATCACAACGATGAAGGCAATAAATTTTAATAACCGATCATACTTACAAGGATGCCATTATGGAGTGTTATTCTCTATTACGGACTGATGTCCCAGACTTGATCGATCACCTGGGGGCTTATGGGGAGATCGTAGCACCTCATAGCAAAGGGGATGTTTCGTATTCATTTGAAGTTGTACAAGACAGTAATAAAGTTGTGTTAGATTATGATAGAACTCTATTACCCTTAAAAAAAATGTTTTTACCCCCGCAAGAAAAACTTATGGATTTTTCACTCAAATCTTTGAGCTATACACCTATCAAATTGCATATTAAACCAAGGGTCTTTTTTGCTATACATAGTTATGAGATGCAATCAATTTTAAGATTGGATCATAGTATGCTCTCAGGACAGGCCGAATCGAATTATCTCAGGCGTCGTAAAAAATCGCGATTTATCGGAATCTCATTTAAGCCAGATGAATTTCACTTTTCTGAAAGCGTTGGGATACCCATTGAGGAGATGGAGGGCTTTGACCTCTATCTAAATGAAGTTGATGGTGATTATCAGCTATATGTGCTTACAAAAAATGGACATTCGCTGATTGAGGGCTTTGAAAAAATCAAAACGGCCGAGCCGGAAATCGCAGAAGACCGAAAATTTAATAAAAAGATACGTTTTCATTATAATCGATTACCCCAGGTCTTCCAATATGCCTATCATTCTGAAATCTGGGCTGAAGTGGCCTCACGCTGTGTCGGTTGCGGGTCCTGCACACTGACTTGTCCGACTTGTTTCTGTTTTGATGTAAAAGACGAGGTGACTGTCACTGCAGAATCAGGAATGCGTCAACGTAGCTGGGATAGTTGTATGTTAAGCACATTTGCAGAGATTGCCGGTGGCGAAAACTTTCGTGAAAAAACCATCAATCGAACGCGACATCGTTTATACCGAAAATTTAAATATATAACTGACGAAGAAGGCTTGCCCTGGTGTGTCGGATGTGGTCGGTGTACTGCTTTTTGTCCCGCTGAAATCTCTCTCCCTGATATATTGAATGATCTCATAAACGAAGATGAAAAAGCCCAACATCACCATCAGGTGATGGCATAAAAGGGGGGCAATCATGAAACGCATACAAGATGTAAGTGAAGAAGAAATTAAAGATCTCTATTACCCCACGATGTGCAAGGTGACAAAAGCACGGCAGATTACTTCGATGGAAAAATGGTATGAGCTGGAAATGCCTGCCAGTCAGGACCTGGGACATGGTCCAGGTCAATTCGTAGAGGTCTCCGCTTTCGGTATTGGAGAAGCACCCATCTCAATTTCAAGCTCACCCTCCCAGAAAGGCAGTTTCGAGCTTTGTATCCGACAGGTCGGCACCTTGACAAATGTACTCAAGAACTATGGGGAAGGCGATTCGATCGGAATCCGTGGACCTTTTGGGACTGGCTATCCCATGGAATCATTATTGGGAAAAGATATTTTGATTATTGCCGGTGGAATTGGATTGGTTCCGCTCCGATCATTGATTCACTATGTGTTGGATAAACGTGAGGAGTTCGGTCGTTTAATCATTCTCTATGGTGCAAAAAATCCTTCAGAATTACTATTTAAAGAAGAATTAAGCGATTGGGAAGCGCGAGATGATGTGGAATTACATCTCACAGTGGATCAAGCAGATGATACCTGGACAGGAAACACGGGTGTAATTACAACCCTTATTCCTGAATTGGATCTTAATCTTAACATGACCATCGCAGCTATCACCGGTCCGCCTATCATGTACAAATTTGTCATCATGTCATTAAAATCAAAGCAACTCCAGGATGATCATATATATGTTTCACTGGAGCGTCGGATGAAATGTGGAGTTGGTAAGTGTGGTCACTGCCAGATAAATGGTGTTTACTGCTGTCAGGATGGTCCTGTTTTTAACTACTCTGATATTAAACCGTTGCGGGAGGCTCTTTAATGAAACCTAAAGTTGCTTTCTTCGATTTCACAAGTTGTGAGGGTTGCCAGCTAAACAAGCTAAACCTGGAAAACGATCTTCTTGATATCCTCAAACACGTAGATATTGTCGAATTCCGGGAAGCCATGGATGACAGGGCCGATTTATATGATGTGGCATTTATTGAAGGTTCCATCTCAACGCCTGCGTGTGTGGAAAGAATTCATGATATCCGACGTCGGGCAAAAATACTGGTCGCCATTGGGTCCTGCGCAGTAAATGGTGGTGTAAATGCCATGAAGAACCTTCATCCAATAGATGAAGTGCGTGAAACTGTATACGGTGACGATAAGTATCTGTTTGCAACATTGCCTGCCATGGCCATCTCATCAGTGGTCAAAGTTGATTATGTAGTAAGGGGCTGTCCCATGACCCAGCAGGATTTTCTGAGACTGCTTATTTCGCTGGTACTTGGAAAACAGCCACCGAAATATAGGACACCCGTCTGTGTTGAATGCAAACTGAGAGAGAGCGAGTGTCTCTATAATAGAGGCATGGTTTGCCTGGGACCCATAACTCGCGGTGGTTGTGATGCGATCTGCCCCAGTTTTGGACAATTCTGCACGGGTTGTCGTGGTTTGATGGATAATCCCAATTTGGAGGGAATGTCAGAGATAATGACCAACCACGGCATTAGTCTGGAAGAGGCTCAAAAACGCATGTTGCTCTACAATTCGAATGAGGTAAAGTTATGAGTCGCGATTTAAATATTAAAGTTCATCATCTGACTCGTGTTGAGGGTCACGGCAACATTGTTGTGAACATGAAGAACGGCGTATTGGAAAAAGCCCATTTAAGTATCGTAGAACCACCTCGGTTTTTTGAAGCCATGCTGAAAGGCCGCAGTTTTCATGAAGCCGCCATCATTACCTCTCGAATCTGTGGAATCTGCTCATTAGGTCATCAAATGACCTCACTGGTGACCACAGAGGATGCTCTGGGCCTTGAAATCTCCGAGCAAACCAGGTTACTTCGGAAACTACTGGTTCATGGAGCAACATTCCAATCGAATGTATTGCATGCCTACTTTCTTGCTGCACCTGATTTTCTAAATGTAGGAAGTGTCTTTCCTCTTATCGCAACTCACAAAGATGTGGTGCTAAGAGCATTGCGCATGAAACGACTGGCAAATGATATCGGTGATATCGTTTCTGGTAGGGCCGTGCATCCAATTACACCTGTTCCTGGTGGCTTCACTAGTATCCCCGAAAAAGGGGAGTTGCTTGAGATTAAACGTCGTCTTTTAGAGGAAGCCCTCCCCGACGGTCTAGAGACAGTGGAAACCATGAAAGCCCTGGCAGGAGCCATCCCACAGTTTGAAAGAGAAACTGAATATATTTCTCTTAAACATGGAGATGAATATGCCTTGTACGAAGGTGATATTTTCTCTTCTGACACAGGCTTAGTATCGGTTCGAAATTATCTTGATGTGACCAACGAGTTTGTTGTGAAACATAGCACCTCCAAACACACGAGATACAATCGCAGTTCCTATTTCGTGGGCGCCCTGGCTCGGTGGAACAATAATCAAGCTCAATTGTCTGAGGAAGCCCATGCTGCAGCGGAAGCCATGGGACTAAAACCAGATTGCCATAACCCATTTATGAATACGATTGCCCAGGTTGTGGAGATCGTTCACTGTATTCTCGACAGCGTTCGCATCATCGATAAACTCATCGCCAATGGTCTCAAAAATGAGAAACCGAATCAAACACCAACACGCTATGGTAGGGGGGTAGGTTCAAACGAAGTCCCCCGTGGTATTCTATTTCACGATTATACATATGATAACAAAGGTAACATTGTCGCGGCCAATTGTATTATTCCAACAGGCCAGAATCTTGCTAATATTGACGATGATATGATGAAATTAGTTCCAGAAATTGTTGATAAGAGTAAAGCAGAAATTACATCGAATCTGGAGATGCTGGTTCGGGCATATGACCCTTGCATCTCCTGCTCTGTTCACATGTTGAATGTGGAGTTTATAGAGTAACTTATATGTCTACCTTGACCGTAATCGGTATTGGAAACAGACTTCGCGGTGATGATGCCATTGGTCCCATGGTTATTGATGCCCTGAGGGAGAGGCATGACACCGAATTAAAACTGGTGGATGCTGGGAATGATGCACTCGGAATTCTGGAATATTTTGATAATCAGGGGTCAATTATGATAGTGGATGCCTGCAGGATGAACAAAGCTCCGGGCACTGTCTTGGAATTCAACGCCTCCAAGGCCGCAATGGTTTTGGATATGGATCCCCTGTCCCTACACGGCTTGGGTTTAGCGGAAGCGTTGCAGATGGCGGAATCATTGCAAATGCTGCCCAGTGAATTGAAAATCATTGGTATTGAACCTGATTCGATTCAATTTAGTGGCAATCTCTCACCACCCGTTCAAAGGGCATTGATAATTGCCACTGAAAAAGTTCAGGATGAGCTTCATCGCGTAGCCGAACGCATCATGACTTAGAAAAATTTTGGCGCCTGCGCCTGGGAGGAAAAACACAAAATGGCAAAAAAAGTATTAATCATCGATGATGATTTCGACCTGGTAGAAGCAATGCGTATTACTCTGGAGACTGCTGGATTTGAGGTCCTGGATGCGCAAGATGGGGAAAAAGGGTTAGAAAAGATCAGAAAGGAGACGCCAGATCTTGTGATCCTAGATGTTATGATGGCATCTATTGATGAGGGCTTTCATGTTGCTTATAAGATTCGTGAAGATGCAAACATCAAAGATACACCCATCGTCATGCTTACTGCTGTTGGCAATCAAACCGGCTTCAGCTTTGATCCTGAACAGGATGCTGATTTTTTACCAGTTGATGCCTTTCTTGAAAAGCCGGTTAATCCGAAGATGTTGGTTGATGTTGTTCGTCAAAACATAAAAATCTAATAAAATAAAGTTCCTATGATCTCGCTGAAAATGAGTTAATAATTTATGCCAATCTTTCCAGAAACACCTACTTTTTCAACCGCGTCCATGTTTCGTCGTAACAGGTGGTTGATCAGTTTGAGATGGTACGCAATCCTGGGTTTATTACTGGGGGTGTTGCTGCTCAAAATATTCGAAATAGGATCCGTCCCAAGTATCCTCTGGATGACCATTTTGGCTGTCGTTCTGTTTATTTTAAATTTGTTCTATTTTACCTTCGTTTCAGGAAAAGTGAGACGGGGAAAGATCAGTCTGGTATCCCTCCTCAATCTTCAAATGGCTATGGATTTACTTCTCCTTACCATTCTCATCTATCTCACAGGCTGTGAAGAGAGCCCCCTGGCATTTTTCTATGTCTTTCACATCATATTAACCAGTATCATTTTTCCGGGAGGGTTTTCCTACCTATACTCTCTATTTGTTGTTGCACTCTATTCGGGACTGCTTGTTCTGGAACATGGGGGTATTGTTACTCATATCTGTTTTTTCCAGGATGTCCACATTGCGAATACCCCTGGGCTAGCTATTAGTGTCTGGTTTATTGTAGTAGTTACGATGATTGCTACCGCCTATCTGGCTCAAAATGTCACGATGCGACATCGTCGAGTCCGAGAAAAACTGGAAATTGCCAATCAAAAGCTGAAAGAGATCAACAAGACCAAAACGACCTTTTTCAGATATGCGAGTCATGAAATGAAGGCACCAGTTGCCACCATTCAATCAACCCTGATGGTGATTGAAGATATTCTGGGGCAGGATGTAGATGATCGTGTAAAAGATATGCTTCAAAGAGCCATTGGGCGGACAGCTGGCATGATCCTATTGTTAAAGGATCTTGCAGATCTCACTTATAGCAACTTCCAGGAAGCACAAAAATTTGAAAATCTGGATTTGACCATGCTTCTACAAGATTTGATTTCAGATGCCCAGCCGAATATTGAGCGTAAAAACCAAAAACTTGATTTCGTCCCTCCCGCATATAGCTGTGAATTTTTTGCTGATCCTATCGCTCTGAATAAAATATTTATAAACCTGCTTTCAAATGCTATCCGCTACACTCAAGATGATGGGAAAATAGAAATAAGTCTTAAACAAAAAGGGTCTACCTACGTTGTGAGCGTCAAAGATAACGGTCCTGGAATCCCTGAATCTGAGCAGGCAAATATCTTCCAGGAGTTTTACCGCACACCTGCAGCTCGAAAACTTATATCGGAAGGTACCGGTTTAGGGCTCCCTATCGTGATGCGAATGATTGAATTGCATAAGGGGACCATAAATGTTTTCAGTAAGGAAGGCCAGGGCAGCGAGTTTGTAGTAATTTTACCCATAGGGGGGAGCTTGTGAAAAAAGAGTCTATTGGTGGAATTATTGTTGATGAGGACCTGACTTTCATCCGAATATTCGATCTACCCGATAAACCTGATTGGGGCGGCTCAGCCTTAGAGGAATTTTGTTTCTATGGTCTGACAATTAATTTTATCAGCGAAAATATTGACAAAAATGGTAATGCCAATATGTCAATCTCCCTTAAAAAGGCTACGCAGGAAGCTTTGTCTAAGGTAGTTGAATCGATTAAGAAACTGCATGAAAATATTGGTGTAGAAATGATTGACAATGTTTGTTTGCTCACAGTCTATGGTCCCCATTTTAAAGATCGCTGCGGGCTGGCTTCTACTTTTTTTAGAGTTTTAGGTGTGCGCGGTATCAATATTCTTTCGATCTCTACCTCAATAAGCTCCATATCAGCCATTGTTGAAAAGAAAAACCTCGCCGCTGCCGATAAAGCTCTGCGAGATGTATTCGATGTGCCCTGATCACCACCCTTAGCATTCTGATCAAACTCACGATAATTCAAAAAAGGTTCAATATCCTGTCTATTTCAGGTTATTTTTATTCACTGGGCAATACTACAGGAGCAGCCAATAATGGGATTTAATCACGAACTGACAGAGCAGTTGAAGACAGCTATGAAAGCCAAAGATCAAGCGACTCTGAAGACAGTACGTGATCTCAAAACCCGGATTAAGACCCGGGAGATTGAGAAAGGTGAATCACTCACTGAAGCGGAATTTATCAAACTGGTTCAAACCGCGGCAAAACAACGCAAAGAATCCATCATATTTTATAAACAGGGCAATTGACCAGAGTTAGTCGTGGCAGAGCAGGAAGAATTAGAAATCCTTGAAAAATACCTTCCTAAGGCGATGTCAGAAGCTGAAATGGAAGTGCTTGCAAAAACAGTCATTTCGGAGACTGGAGCTGAGAGTCTCCAGGATATGGGGCGTGTAATGGGAGCGCTGATGAAAGCGGCTGCAGGACGTGCTGATGGTAAACGTTTACAGGAAATAGTAAGAGGATTGCTTAACTGATGGCTACTGGGTTCGATCTAATTGGCCTTTTGCTAATCCTGATTATGGCTTTGAGTGGGCTTAAAAAGGGTCTCATTGATGGCGTTCTAAAAATGGTTGGAGTTTATGCTGCCATTTATGCTTCGATGAATTATAACCAGTATGGCACGTTATTTATAGAGCCTCTGATTTCTATCCCAGATGCATATAAAACCGGGGCTGGTTTTGTGATCGTATTTGTGGTTGTTATGTATTCCTTCACTTTTCTGGCTTTCTTACTTCGGAAATTAGTGACGACCATGCATCTGGGGATCTTTGACCGGGTTGGTGGAATCACATTTGGTGTGACAAAAGCAGGGTTAATTCTGTCAGCTGTTGTATGGGCTTTCGCCATGGTACCCCAGAGTCTGCGAGGGACCTGGCAGCAGGAATCAAAATTATACCCACTGGTTGAAATCTTTGCCGCTAATATGGTTCAAATCTTTTCATTGGATGATGAACTCGCCCTACTTCAAACCACGGTTGGCTCCCTAATGGGACAAGGACAGGCTGGAATGCTGGAGCAGGCTCTGGGTGGGGTGAATGCCAACTCGAAGGACAGGGAGGAGGGAACCCTCTCGGAGGATGGTCAAAGTATTATTCCTCATGCTGGTGGTCGAATGGATGGTAGCAGAGATTTTTCACAAAATAAAGTATTACAAAAAGCCCTGGAATCTCTGGAAGGACCCCAGAAGGAAATTATAGAAAAAGCCCTGGAAGCAATGCAAACTGGGAATGCGAATTCTCTACTGGAAGGAGCTATTAAAAGTAAAGATGCTTCTGGTAAATCACTGATGGATGAAGCGATGAAATACATGGATCCAACCCAGAAAGCTGATTTACATGATAAGATAAAAGAGATGGAAGCAGAGATTCAGGATCCCCAAAACACAAGCCAATGAGCCCAACTGAAGCATCCCCCCTTAGCTATCAGCATTTAGGTTTTGATGATGTCCGCACCTGGTTGGCGGATGAAGCTGCCGGTCCGACCATCAGACTTCGTTTTGAGGAATTGCATCCCTTTTCTGATCGAGAGCTGCTTGAATTACGATATGACCGGATTGCTGAGATCGATCTTCTCATGGAGTTCAACACCAGTTTTCAAATTCGTCAATATGACGATCTTCAAGAGACACTCAAACTGCTGGCATTGGATGGGAGCACATTATATCCGGTGAATTTACTGGCACTGAATAATGTCCTTGAACAGTGCCGAATTCTTCAGAAAACCTATTTGAAAAGTGTAGCGGATGAAGCATCAGTGTGGCGAGAAAGTTTTGATAGGATAAATCCCTTACCAAAAATTGAGAAAGACATTCAAGGGATTATTGGAGCGGACGGTGAAGTCCAGGACAATGCCTCCGTCACCCTGGCAAACTTAAGGCGCAAGCTGCGCAAATCTGGTGGAGCTGTACGTACACGGATGAATACCCTGGTCAAGAAATTTGGCGAAAAGGGCTATCTCAATGAGCAGCAGGCAGGAATCAAGGGTGGTCGTATGGTTCTGCCGGTACTTAGCAGCTATAAGAATCAAATCAAAGGTGTCATCCAGGATATGTCCAATACCGGAACGACAACTTTTATCGAACCCTTCGAAATTATTGAGCTTAATAATCAAATCAAAACCATGGAAATGGAGGAGCAACAGGAAGTTCATAAAATCCTGCGGGACCTCACTGCACGACTCCACCCACACCATCACACCATTCACACTAATTATGAAATTTTAAAGGATTTGGATACTCATTTTGCACTGGCAAAATTCGGTAAAACATTTGCCTGTTCAATTCCCACGCTTTCAGTATCTGGTGAATTCAGATTAAAGTCCGCCCGTAATCCACGATTAGCCCTGCAGCGAAAAGTGGTGCCTCTGGATCTGTATATGGATGCTGAAACTTCCACACTGATTATTACGGGTCCCAATGCTGGCGGTAAAACTGTGGCACTTAAAACAATTGGTCTCCTGGCTCTAATGTCCAATGCGGGTGTCCCTATTCCCGCGGCAGAGGGCAGCATTATACCTTTCTTCGATAAAATCTTTTCTGATATCGGTGATCAACAGTCTCTTGTGAATGATCTCTCAACCTTTTCAGCCCATATTGGATCCATCATTAATATTTTAGAAAATTCCACTTCCCAAAGCCTGGTTTTATTGGATGAATTGGGTACTGGTACGGATCCTGCGGAAGGAGGGGCACTCGCTCGAGCAATTCTTGAAACACTGGGAGAGACTGGCGTAAGAACTGTAGCTACTACCCATCTTGGCGATCTTAAGGTATATGCCCACGAAGCCAAGCATGTAATGAATGGTGCCATGGAGTTTGACCAAAATGGTCTCAAACCCACCTACAAGTTTCAATCTGGAATCCCTGGTAGTAGCTATGGGTTTGAGATATCCAAGCGTTTGGGTTTGGCAGCAGAAATTTTGAACCGAGCTCGCGGTTATATAGGCTGGGCTCGTGACAGCATGGAGAAACTCTTGCGGGCATTGGAAGCAGAACGAGTGACTCTCTCAAGTCTCAAGTCGGATAATGCTGCCCTCCAACGTGATTTAAAGATGAAGCAAAAACGAATGGATACGGCATTAGAATCAGTGCAAAAGGCTGAACGCAAAGCAGATCGAGATGCTGCAAAACAGGCAGGTCAAATAATCTCCAATGCCCGTCAGACTGTTGAGCAGGTCATCCGCCAGATTAGGGAAAACCAGGCAGGCAAAGAAAGCATTAAGGAGGTTCGAGGAACTCTTGACGAGCTTGAATCCAGATTAGAAAAGGTGGTTGAGCAAACGCAGGAACCCTTAAAACTAGAAAAATTATCGATTGAAGAGATTGTCAAGGGTACATCCATAACTGTACTGAGTCTTGATCAAGTGGGAATTGTACTTGAGGAACCTGTCCGTGGGAAAGTACTGGTAGAGGTTGAAGGTAAACGATTGCGGGTTCCCATGGATTGGTTGGGGCAAGGTCCGGCTCCCAAGCAAGAAATTTCGCCGAAACCAACTGTTGTCAATGTTTCGAAGCGTGGGGAAAGTACTTACTCGCTTGATTTAAGAGGTTATCGGGCAGATGCGGCTATCGATGAATTGGGTTCCTTTATTGATCAGGCAGTTTTAAACAATATGTCCATGCTTCAAATCATACACGGGAAAGGAACCGGTGTGATCAAAAAGGTAGTCCATGAGGTTTTGGATAAGCATCCAGCAGTAAAGAAGAAACGACTTGGTGGACAAGATGAAGGTGGTGCCGGAGTAACTTTTGTGGAAATGAAGTAGATTATTGAAACATAAAATTTGGTCAAGAAGAATCCAGGTTGAGGCCAAGTGATTATTGTCTTGCCAGATTTAGACTATTAATAGATTCAAGCTACAATTCAAATCCCCTGATTTAAAAATCTCGCTTATCTTCCTCGCAATTAATTATGGCTCTGATACCGGAACATATTATCGAACAAGTCCGTGAGGCAAATGATGTTGTGGAAGTCATCTCTGACTATGTTCAGCTAAAACGATCGGGACGTAACTGGTTTGGTCGTTGCCCCTTCCACAATGAAAAAACCCCCTCCTTCAGTGTTAGCTCAGATAAACAAATTTATCATTGCTTTGGCTGCGGTGAGGGTGGCAATGTAATCAATTTCATCATGCAGCATGAACGGCTTGATTTTATATCTTCCGTAAAATTACTGGCTGATCGAGTCAATATTCACATTGAGACAGATACCAGCGAACCTCGGAAAAAAGATGACCGGGCAACGATTTATAATATGCATGAAATCGCCTGCAGAGCCTTTGAAAAACAGCTGTCAGACAGCACTGGAAACAGCGCCAGAGAGTATCTTCTCCAGCGGGGGCTCTCTGAAGAGACTTTGAGGCTTTTCCGGGTTGGCTTTGCACCTGATGGTTGGGATACAGTGACTCTGGAAGTTATGAAGTTGGGACTCGCTCAGGATCTGCTGAGCAAGAGTGGTCTGCTTATGCCCAAGACCAGTGGCGGCTATTATGATCGATTTCGAAACCGCATCATGTTTCCCATTTCTGATATAAATAACAAGGTCCAGGCATTTGGCGGTCGGATTTTTGGGGACGGTGAGGGCGCCAAATACATGAACAGTCCTGAAACTCCCATTTATCATAAAGGAAGAACGCTCTTTGGCCTGAATCTTAGCCGTGATGAGATCAGAAAATCACGGATGGCCATTCTGGTGGAAGGTTACATGGATATGATCCGACTTTTCCAGGAAGGTTTTAAGAATGTGGTTGCTGGTACGGGTACGGCTTTCACTCCAGAGCAGGCCGGGTTGATTAAACGGTTTGCTGATAAGGTTTTTGTGTGTTATGATGGTGATAGGGCGGGACAAAACGCTGCTCAAAAAGCCGGCTTGACGCTACTGGATAAAGGTCTGGATGTCCGCATAATTAAATTTGCAGAGGGTGAAGATCCTGACAGCTTTTTTGATGAAAAGAATGCCCGAGCTTTTGAAAAAGTCATGGAAGCTGGTCTGGATTTTATGACTTTCGTACTCAGATCCAATCAAGATAAAATGGAATCACCAACTTCACGTACAGCTTTTCTTGAGGGTCTCGTGACTGATTTAGCAAGCATGAATAACGAGATTCTCAGGGGGATGTTGGCCGGTCAACTTGCCGATGAAATGCATGTTCCGGAGGAGGCTGTCATGAGCTTACTCAAAAAACAGGTTCACCGCATGCGCCGGTCAGATTTTGTGGCTGAAAACAGAAGACCAGTGCAAAAACCTGCTGGTAACTCGCTGAGTAGTCCGGAAACAGGCTCTCAAAAAGCTGAATTCGAATTGTTGCGTTTGCATTTGAGTGAGGATGAAAGTTTGTTGAATTGGCTAATTTCGACCATCAGTGATGATGATATTCATCAGATGCATTATATCGAGATATTTCAACTTTTCCGTGGTCGTATGCGTAAGGAGTTACCCATCAATCATTCTCGATTGCTGGATGAGATTGAATCCAACGATCTACGCAGGTTCATCACACGCCTGATCAGTGAAGCCCGACCAGACCTGGAGAGCATTGCGCATGCGCATCAGTGTGTAAAAAAAATTGAGTGGTGGCGGATTCAATCTGAGTTGGATATAATGAAAACTCAAATACGTGAAGCAGAAGCGCGGGGTGACGACTTTGGTGAGCTATTCAAACGCAAGGCTGAGCTCCAGACCCAACAACAGAACCTATAAAACCAGGTTTTAAATCTCCTCGATTTTAATCTCAATAAGATTTGTCTTTTCTGAAAACCTGTTTGAGCGGTCCATCGGAATTCAAATTATTCAACATAAATCACGGCTTGTATCAAAAATGAGTGAATATAGCTGATGGGGAATTGGATTTACTAATCCAAAGTGGTGATATCAATGGTTATAGTCTTAATAATCAATGATATAGGACTGCTGAAAAAAAACACAGGAATCATAAGCAGATGCTTGACATGCTTTGGGTTTGCATGTAAAATATCAACGGAAAAATGACAGCGAGGAGTCCCTTATTCATTTGAACTAAGGGACTTTTTGCATTTAGGGAAGCTTGTAAGCAGGCTTTCAAATTGCCAACTCGTGCAATAGCCTCATTCTTACAAAAATTCTTCCTCAAATAAGGAGAGCTTAGCACACACGAAATACAATCTCATTGGATGTACCTGAACCCCCGATTATTTTAGTCGGCTTTTAGGAATTAGAATCATCAATTTGGATCACTGGAATTAATGAAATCTTGTTCATAATATATAGATGGGGCCCATAGCTCAATTGGTTAGAGCGCCTGACTCATAATCAGTAGGTTCGGGGTTCGAGTCCCTGTGGGCCCACAGAAAAACCCGCCCTTTCAGGCGGGTTTTTTAATGCAGAACATTGAACAGGCAATCTAGAATGTCGAAGGGAAACTTCAGCGTTCTTCAATCCTTGTTCAATATTCGATATTCAGGGAGAGGTTCAACCGAATA
>JABMPR010000217.1 GCA_013202895.1 bacterium
ATCAACAACTGGCTGAATCCATCCGCCAGGACATCCTAGCAGGATCACTGCCAGCGGAAACCGCAATACCATCCGTGAGACAAATCTCTGTGGAGTACGGTCTGAATCCTCAGAC
The DNA here is from genome assembly GCA_013202895.1 of bacterium. GTDB lineage: Bacteria > Fidelibacterota > UBA8477 > UBA8477 > JABMPR01 > JABMPR01. Next base: position 116 of record JABMPR010000217.1, read on the forward strand.
CGTGTTGAACGCAACCCAATTATTAATTCAGGAGGGTCTCTTGGAAAAACGCAGAGGACTGGGTATGTTTGTCCAGATAAACGCGCGCAAACAACTCAATCAAAGCGCCAGCGAGCGCTTTAAAAATGAAACTATCCAGGCGCTGGTAGAGGAAGCTCATTTGCTCTCCATCTCCAAAGCAGACCTGATCAAATTGATCCATAAAAACTATGGGGAGGAAGCCTGATGTCTGCCCTGATTGAATTAAAAAATGTTACCAAAACCTATGGTGATCTGCGAGCTCTGGATTCCATAAATCTGGATATTCCTCCAGGACGTATCGTAGGACTTGTTGGCCCCAATGGGGCTGGCAAAACGACACTCCTGAGAGCGATTACAGGCGAGCTTGATTATAGTGGTGAAGCCAAGGTGCTGGGTCGGGAACCCCGTTCCCAAAGAGCAGATCTTATGCTGGAGACCGGTGTCATACATGATATTGCCGTTTTACCATCCTGGATGAAAGTCAGCGAATTGCTTAGCTATATGGAAGGAATTCACCCGAATTTCAAACGTGAAAAGGCTGAGTCATTCCTCAAGACCACCACCATACCAATGGAAAAGAAAATCAAAGAGCTGAGCAAGGGTATGAAGACCCAGCTGCACCTGGCTGTGACGCTGGCCACGGAAACAAAATTGCTTATTCTGGATGAACCCACACACGGATTGGATATTCTGTTTAGAAAGCAGCTATATAGCAGCGTTCTTGAAGATTATTTCGATGAGGAAAAAACAATCTTCATTTCCACCCATCAGATTGAAGAGGTTGAGCATATTCTCAGCGATGTCATCTTTATTGATAAGGGCAAGATCCTACTGTATGCCAGCATAGAGGAGCTTGGCAAACGCTTTACTCAGCTCACCATCCCTTCAGATCAGGCTGATGAGTTAAGAGATAAACTTAAACCAATCAGTGAATATGGAATTCTGGGTCGTCGTGTATTCCTACTTGAAGACCCAGATCAAAAAGCACTCGTAGGTATAGGGGATATTCAAACACCCTCTGTAGCTGATATTTTTGTCGCTCTCATGGGAGGTGAAGCATGAAACCAATGCTGATTTTATTAAAAAGAGAATGGTTAGAATGGCGGCGTGTCATTATCGGAACTGTCGCTGTCATCACATTTCTGAATCTGTTGATGCTGCTCTCTGTATCCCGGGGCTCTGCCTGGTTTCATGAAACCCTTGAGCGGGATGGACATGTCACCCTTGAAGAAGTTCGGATCAATGATGATGAAGAGGTTAATGTAGATATTCGGATGCAGGGCGACGATATTGAGGTCTATATCGATGGAGAAGGATCATCAAAAAGTCTTGATGCCGTGATGAATCGGGCCACTATTCCAGTAGCATTTGGGATGCGTGTAGGAATGCAATTAACCTTCGCATTTGTTCTATTTCTAAGCCTATTCTATTTTTCCGATGCCATATACAAGGAACGGGCAGATAATAGCACCCTCTTTTATAGAAGCTTACCTGTAAACGATCATTTATTGTTGGGGTCCAAGATAATGGCTGGACTAGTAGGTATGGTAGGGCTAACCTTACTCTTTTCCATCGAGTATCTGATATTTGTGCGTTTGGCTATTGTGATAATGGGTGAGCCGCTTAATTCACTGGCTTCGGCAGTGCTCAGTCGCATCTCTTATTTCAATCTATTCTGGGACTATTTCTCATACCTCATATTTGCAGCTATCCGCATGACACCTCTGGCACTATTCCTTATGCTGGTCGGGTCTTATGTGAAAGGACGCCCACTTCTGGTGGGAATCGGAGGACCCATCCTCTTATCTATCAGTTGGGCGATCATTTTCCAAAGCGCTGCACTCCTAAAATCCATTGGCAAGTTTTTCTGGGGATTTAATCAGATACTTATCGATCAATGGGATATAACGGAGAATGGATTTGACGGCGATGTAATAATGTATGGAAGTTTTTGGGGATATATTTTCAATGTCGAAACTTTAATGTCTCTTGTGGTATCCGGCTTGCTGTATTATGGCTTATGGCAGATTTATCGAAAAAACATTCCAACTGGTTAGATCGACATAGACCATAAAGAAGGGAAAAAATATGAAAACTCGTATCTTGTTAATTGCAGCTGTCGCACTGGGATTATTCACATTTAGTCTTCCAGTAATTGCTGGTGACCAGGAGCATCATATGGAGGAACAAACCATCATCGAAATTCCTGTGGTTGGAAAAATCTCAATTCTCACCAGCACTTACTTTGCAGATTGCAAGCTTATGGAAAATACTAACATAGGAATTCACAATTCATTAGTGAAGATGATGAGTGATTCTGATGGGAAAAGTGAGCATATCCAACTCTCAGATTTGTGTGAGGAGCTTCAGTGGAAATACGATGAGGAAAAGTCAGCCTTCGAAGCCAGCACTTTTGAAGAAATTAGAGAAGAATTACGACTAGAGCATGCTGAAGCCAAGACTCATATTGATATAGAGTCAGATCAAAATGATATAGATGATCTTCCTAAAATGTCACGCGAAATTGTAGGCGGTGTAATAAATATCAATGGCTTTGCCTCGCGGAAAGTGATTACCCTGGTTTATCTGGAGAATAAAGAGAACCCTCTGGTGATTGAAGAATACTATTCAGCTAAAGCAAAGGCACTCAACAAAATCAGTAAAGCCCGGGAAGATCTTGGTAAAAAACTGGGGCAAGACAGTGACGATGTTGAAGGGGTACCAGACTTCATTAAACTTTTGTATGATGCCGTTAAAGCCGATGAAGATTGGGCAAAACCGAAAGGTGAGGTTATCCGATTCATTATCAAATTACTGGATGATGATGACGATTTGATATTCACCATGAATTATGATGTTCTAAGTGCTGAAACGGACAATTACCAGTCAGAACATTTCCAACTGAAGTAAGTATACACAGGGTATGAAATAAACAGGGTTTTCATTCGAATAAAAATGATGCATATGGCATATCAATTGCCCTAATTGGAATGCTCATGATGATTTGGATCGATTCAGCATGAGCAGATGAAATGACACCTATATCCGATCCCAAGTATTTAAGGGGTATCCTGCATGAACACGGCATCATTTATTCAAAGGATTATTAACCTTTTCCTTGCACCCAGCAAGGCCTTTGATGATCTGGTTGATGGTGTTTCGTACCAGGATTGGCTTTATCCCATGCTCATTGTCACGCTGGTACTGGTTATTCTACCGCTCTTTTTCCTGGATATAAGTTTAGATGAAGCTGATAAGAATTTTGAAGATAGAGCACAGCAGATCCTCGATAATCCTGATGTCCCGGAAGAAACACGTCTCAGGGTCGATGAGGGGATGACAAAAGCACGTGAAAGAGTTGAGGACGTCCGGGATAATCCCTTTGCCCTTCGAAACATGTGGCAAAAACTCCTCATTCCTATCATGCTGTTTATCATGACCGCCTTTTTCTCAGCTATCTTGCTTCTGGTCGGTAATTTTGGAATGGGGGGAAGCGTTAAATTTTTCCAGATCTTCACAATGGTAATGATGACCTACCTCATCGCCGGCAATGGATTTTTTATGAATATGATACCAGGGATAGGATCTCTGGAACTCATGATAAAAACACCCCTGATCGTGATCAAGGAGTCTACTGATATGCTTTTTAGTCCCGGGTTGATGTTTGATGACGTTGACTCGTTCCTAAAACAGTTTCTGAATCAATTGGATATTTTTCGCGTCTGGGGTATGGTCGTAATGGGGTTTGGGTTTGCCAGACTCTATAACAAAAGTACTGCAACGGGAATTGTATCCGTCGCCCTCCCCTGGCTAATACTCGTTTCCATTGGTGCGGCTCTAATCAATGCCAATGCTGTCGCTGCTGGTTAGTGCTTATTACAAATTATAATCAAATCGAATTAAATGTTAGGAAGCTCAATGAGACATAAACCACTACAACTGCTAATCCTCCTCCTGATGGGGATACCTTTAAACATTTTTAGCCAGGCTTTGACCCTGGATGACTGTATCGAGCTGGGTTTGAAACACAATCAATCCCTGAGAATCAATAGGTTTGAAACTGATCGCAGTATCTCACAGGCGAAATCCAATATCGGGATTATTTTGCCAATTGTAAATTTTTCATTGTCAGGCTCTAATACTGACTTTGGTGGAACAGGCTTCACTGATGGCTATACCGATTCGTATTATAGCAGTAGCCTCAGCTTATCCCAAAACATTTGGGATGGGGGCGCATGGTGGTACACTTTGAAATCAGCCAGGGTTGCTCAAAATGCTGCTGATATTCAGTATTTGAGTTATTCAGTGAGTACCATCTACCAGGTCAAATCAGCCTTTTATAATTACCTGTCAACCCAGCAATTACTGGATGTCTATAGAGAGAATCTCGCAACCAGTAGATATCAGCATCAACTTACCCTGGAACGTTTCAGACTGGGCGCAGCTTCACAGAACGATACGCTGCGAACCCGAGTCAATATTGAACGATCCAGACTTCAGATCATCAATGGAGAGGTCGACATACAATCCAGAGCGCGTGATTTGAATATTATTCTCGGAAGAGAGTCTGATAGTCATTTGGAGCTGGCAAGACCCCTCTGGACGGCTGTTGAAATACCTGGCATGGATGACATCCTGGATGAGGTAATCAGCTCAAATCCGCAACAAAGACTGCTGGACCAGAACAAGGCAATCACCGCATACAATGTTAAGATTGCCAGATCGGGATATATCCCAGCATTAGGTTTTTCCACGTCCTATCGAAATACTTCACCGAAAATCGGTGATGTCTTTGGGGAAACCACTGCTACCGTGACCACTGGCTTAACACTTAGCTGGAATCTGTTTAATGGGACCCGGACACATCGCGGTGTAGAACAGGGAAAAATTAACGCCAAATTGGCTGTCGAAAATTATGACTTATCTGAACGCAAGCTTCGCAAGAATTTAGCACAAATCATAGAACAAATGGATGCCTTGCAGACGTCAGTGGAAATTTCTCAGCTGATACTTGACGCATCTGAGCAAGATTTGTTCCTAGCCCAGGAGCAGTACAAAATCGGTTCGGTCTCCATTCTGGATGTTCTGAGAATAACCTCCAGCTATGAGGATGCAAAATCGAACCTAATCCGAACGCAGTACAATCTGAAAATCGCTGAGGCTGGTTTGCATCAGCTCATGGGTAAACATTAAGAGGAAGACATGTCCAAAAAGAAGATTATTATTATTGTTGTTGCTGTGATCCTCTTGGGGGCAATCGCTGTTGTTGCTGTCAATAAAGATAAAGGGGATATCAAGGAAGTTCAATCGGCTAAAGTTGAAAGAGGTCAAGTCGTACACAAAGTAGCAGCATCGGGTAAGATTCAACCTGTTGTTGAGGTTGCGGTTAGTGCAGATGTGGCTGGACGGGTGACTAAGATGGCTGTAAAGGAAGGCGACTGGGTAGAAAAAGGTCAATTCCTGGCTCAATTAGATGCCACCCGTTATAAGGCCGATGTGGATCGAGCCGAACAGGTGCTCGCTTCCGCAGATGCATCCCTTTCCCTGGCTGAACTTGAGAAAAATCAGCAGTACGAACTTTTTCAAAAGGACATGGTGAGCGAACTTGCATATCAAAGTATGCTGGTACGCTATCAACAGGCTATGGCTTCAAAAAAACAAGCGCTGGCCGCCTTGACTCAATCAGAAGATAATTACAAAAAAACCATCATGTTTGCCCCCATGTCAGGGACAGTGACCCAGGTTAATAAAGAAATTGGCGAAATGGCTTTAGGATCTGCTTTCAGCCAGGATGTCATTATGGTGGTGGCTGACTTAAATGACATGGAAGTCCTGGTTGATGTTAATGAGAATGATGTGGTTTCGGTTGCTTTGGGAGACACCTCTGAAATTGAGATAGATGCCATGCAGGATACCATGTTTCAGGGAATTGTGACTGAGATCGCCCATAGTGCCCAAAACAGTAATCAGGGTAGTCTGGATCAGGTAACCAATTTCAAGGTGAAAATACGCTTATTGAGGCCACCCTCAGAAATTCGGCCCGGGATGTCGGCAGCCGTAGATGTTCGGACTGATGTCCGTCACGATGTTCTTTTTGTGCCAATTCAAAGTGTTACCATGCGTAAACCAAAACAACTGGAAGAGAAACAAGATCAGGAATTAAGTCGCGCAGACAGTAGCATGGACACTGAAGATGAAGAAGATCTGGACCCGGTTGAAGTGGTCTTTATCCTTGTAGAAGATGAGAAGGGTAAGGGTAAGAAAGTTGAACAGCGGGAGGTTATTACCGGAATTATTGGTGAGCGCGATTTTGAGATAGTTGAAGGTCTGGAACTTGGAGACGAAATCGTTACAGGACCTTACAAGGAAATCAGTCGTAATCTGAACGACAATGATAAGGTGAAGATTACAAAGCGCAAAAAATTTAATGCAGGTGAAAAAGACGAGGATGCATAAGGATTTAATGTAGAGTTTCTGAAAAGAATTTCGCATCAATATTCAATAATGCAGGTGGAACTGACAAATATGAAAAAAAAATCATGGATACTTTCGACACTGGCACAAATATTCAGTAAACAGGATTCTTCATTCGAAATATCAGATGGAAGTTATTCAAAGACTGAAGAGCTTGACTCTTCGCCAAAAAGCAGCATAAATAGATCAGAAGAGGCCAATAATATATCGACCGCTGGAAATAATTCTCCCATGAACACGGTAAGCACTGACAAAAAGCGCCGCCTTCTCTAAAATTTAATTTTTAAATCTGACCAGAGGATTATGGAATTAGCATGCCCCTTATTAAAGTAAAAGATCTTTTTAAAATATATGAAATGGGAACCACTGAAGTGCGTGCCCTTGACGGTGTTTCAGTATTGATTGAGCAAAATGAATATTTGTCAATAATGGGACCCTCCGGATCTGGAAAATCAACCCTGATGAATTTATTAGGATGTCTGGATACACCCACCAGCGGTGACTTTTTTATGGATGGGATTAACGTAGCCACTATGAGTGATGATGAGCTTGCTCATATTCGCAATAAAAAAATTGGCTTTGTTTTCCAGACCTTTAATCTATTGCCGAAATCAACCAGCCTGAGAAATGTAGAATTACCCCTTATTTATAATGGCGAGATTCGAGCACAAGATAGAAAAGCTATGGCAATTCGAGCTCTTGAGCGGGTTAGTCTGGGGGATAGGATGAACCATAAACCCAATGAATTGTCAGGAGGTCAGCGTCAACGTGTAGCCGTTGCCCGCGCCCTGGTAAATGATCCTGCTATTATCCTTGCCGACGAACCCACTGGAAATCTGGATTCAAAAACGGGTGAGGAAATCATGGCACTTTTTGATGATCTTCACAAACAGGGGAATACGATTATTCTGGTTACTCATGAAGAGCACGTTGCTGCTCACGCTCACCGTGTGATCAGACTTCTTGATGGTAAAGTTGAAGCTGACGAGTCGACTAACCGGCAAAATAAATGAGAAGCTTTTTCTGGGAAAATATGCGCATCGCGCTTACAGAGCTTTGGGCGCACAAAACCAGATCCATACTCACGGGGACAGGGATCGTTATTGGTATTATTGCCGTATCATTAATGTCAACCCTGATCAATGGTGTGGATGGTTTATTTGAAAACAGCATGAAATTCCTGGGTAAGGATAATTTGTACATTGAAAAATGGCCCTGGTTTGGTGATGAGGATTGGTGGACTCTTCGCAACCGACCTCGCATCGATTTCGATATGGTAGATGATATAAGAGAGCGGTCAGAATATGCTTTAGTCGTTGCTGCTGATCGCGGACGAGGAGCAAATCTAAGTTATAAAGATCTATCTGCTGACAATATTTTCATACATGGGGTCACGGCGAATTACCCCGAAGTCTCAACTGTGGATGTTGAATTTGGGCGATTCTTTACTGAATCCGAAGATAGAACTGGTGCCCAGGTCATTTTGCTGGGTTCTGAAGTTGCAAAAACCCTTTTTCCGCTCGAGAATCCCATCGATAAAATGATTTTTGCAGGGTCAAAACGATTCAGAGTTATCGGGGTACTGGCAGAGATGGGTAAATTTATGGGAGCCTTTAGTCAGGATACCCAGGTGCTGATCCCCATGGAAACCTTTAATAAAATTTTTCATGGCCCCTGGGGTATGCGTCGAATTACTGTAAAAGTCCCTGAAGATCATATTGAAGATGCCAAGGAGGAACTACGGGGATTGATCAGGGTGCTAAGAGGCCAGAAACCTGGTGAAAAGGACAACTTTGCAGTCAATCAGCAGAACGCATTCCGGAAGACTTATCAAGGGATTAAAATGGCAATTGGTGGTACCGGTCTTGTTATCACAGCCCTCTCCCTTTTGGTAGGGGGGATTGGTATAGCCAACATAATGTTCGTGTCTGTGAAGGAGCGAACCAGAGAGATCGGCGTCAGAAAAG
>JABMPR010000218.1 GCA_013202895.1 bacterium
GGCTCTGCTCCTTCACCAATAAAATACCATTCCTCAAAAACCGAATCCCACATCGTATTGTTAATGATACCATGATTCTGAGGATAACAACCGGTTACTATGGAGAGATGGTTGGGAAATGTGAATGAAGGGAAGACCGGAATCATTGACTCCGCTTGCACACCCTCGTTGGCTATGAAATCCATATTAGGTGTATCTGTACGATTCATATAATCCCAGCGGAATCCATCCATAGAAATCAGAATGATCGGTGCCGGTTCGATTATTTCGGGCTCATTTTTCTCGTCTTGTTCACAAGCTCCCAGTATTAATATTAAGACGATTGGTACAAGGATCTGGAAATATCTAATTTTCATGATTTCCCCCTTAACTAAGATTTCAATCAGCCCTGAGAATCAGAAGGAATAAAAACAGATTGTGGATCAATGTGGTATGCTTTGAATCTAACACATCACTTGTCTTTGGGCAAATGATCATGAATCTGTTGTGGAGTTGGATAAGAGCAATTGATTTGTAGTCAATTACCTTTCTCTCTCAATCCCTTGCTATATAGCAGTTACAAGGATAGTGAATCAGTCGGTATCCCACCAGTATCCCCGATTTTGTATTGAAGATAAGAACAGAACCGCCGACATGGGGATTTTCAGTAGTATGCAGGGCCATATACAGTAAGGGCTAGAGGGTTTAGGTTGCTAAAACATTGCTGGTCAGCGCAAATACACCATCTTGATTGTCTGGCTATATGATCCTACTTGCAATCGACAAAAATACACACCAGTATTTACTGGATTCCCCTGCTGATCTAATCCGCTCCACTGCACCTCGTAGTTGCCAGGTGAGTCCACTACACCTTGCAACATCACGACCTCCTGACCCCGAATATCGAATACAGTTAATTTGACTATTGACTGTTCAGGTAGTGAGTAGCTGATTGTGGTGGTTGGATTGAAGGGGTTGGGGAAGTTCTGAGACAGAGTGAAATCTGACGGTATACTCTCCGGAGCCTCAACGCCAACAATGAGCAGGTTCTCATACCAGGTAACTTCTTCATCACCCCAGGAAGTAGAAAGCACATCGATGTCCCCGTCACCGTCCACATCGACCGCATAGACCGAGCTGGCGTGGAAAGCACCAGATGTAATAGTATGGTCAGTAAAATTCTCATTACCGTCGTTCTCATACCAAGCGATTTTATCATCCCAAAAGGATGCTGAAAGTACATCCATATCACCGTCCCCATCGATATCTTTAGCATAGACTGAATAAGCTGCATACGCATCATATGTGATAGAGTGGTCTGTAAAATTCTCATCTCCGTCGTTTTCATACCAGGCTATTTTACTATCATCATAAGAAGCAGAAAGCACATCAATATCTCCGTCATCGTCCATATCAACGGCAAAGACTGATATAGCATTTATCGCATTGGTTGCAATGATGTGGAGGGTAAAATTCTCAGCTCCATCGTTTTCATACCAAGCGATTTTATCATCCAATCCAGAAGCCGAAAGAGCATCCATATCTCCATCTCCATCCACATCAATAGCATAAACTGATTTAGCACCATCTGCTTCTGTTGTAATTGTATGTGCAGTAAAATTTTCACTTCCGTCATTCTCATACCAGGCAATTTTATCATCCCAACCAGAAGCCGAAAGCACATCAATATCCCCGTCACCGTCTACATCTACGGCATACACAGAATAGGGTCCATTCGCACTGGTTGTAATTGTATGAAAAGTAAAATTCTCATTTCCATCATTCTCATACCAGACGATTTTATCATCCATCCAGGAAGCGGAAAGCACATCCATATCATCATCACCATCAACATCTATAGCATAAACCGACTTCGCTGATTCCACATCATATGTGATGGGATGGCGGGAAAAAATTTCATTTCCGTCGTTCTCATACCAAACGACTTTTGCCTCCCAAACATTCCCACCACTGCCAGCAGCAACCACATCCATGTCCCCATCGCCGTCTACATCTACTGCATAAACTGAGTATGCATAATCCAAATTAGCCGTAATTGTATGAGGGGTAAAATTCACTTGAGAAAACATATTTTGCGCTAAACCAATAAAAATTATCAACAAAACTAATCCGGTTTTCATGATGTGACCTCCTGCGATAATTGCATTAATAAATTAAACAAGATAACGCACCTGCTGTTAAGCCTGATCAACTACTTCTCAATAGACTCCCATGCCTCAGCGATTGCCTTGGGAATAGGATAATTGAGGAATTTCTCGCTATCATCAAGACCATCTACAATTTTTTGGGTTTGTTTGTATGCAGTTTCAAGGAAGGATTGGTCGTCTAAAAGTTCAAAGATACGATAGTTAAGATCATACTCGATCTTCTCGGTTTCATTGATAAATTTATCGATTTCATTTAGGTCAAATTCCCTGCCCAACTGTTTATATGAAAGGAACAGACCGATAGTAGTCCCAAGTAGGGATTCATTATCCTTCAATCCATTCTCTTTTTTAATAGCAAGTGACTTATCTAAATACTCAATTGCCTGATTATAGTCACCTTTGTCGTAGTAATTAAATCCGACATTATTAAGTGAAATTTCAAGCCCTGATTCATTGTCAAGCTCCTCAAAAATCTCTTGTGAGCGGGTGAAGTAGATCAGAGCATTATCATAGTCGCCTTTTAAAGAGAAATTATTCCCAATACTATTCAGCGACCATCCAATCCCTTGTTTATCACCAACTTCCTCTTTTATCCTAAGTGAGCGTGTGAAGTAAACCAAAGCTTGATCATAGTCCCCTTTTTCATTGTAATTAAGCCCGACGTTATAAAGTGAAATTCCAATTCCTTGTTTGTCACCAAGCTCCTCATCTATCTCCAGTGAGCGAGTGAAGTAAACCAAAGCCTTATCATAGTCGCCATTTTCGTAGCAAATAGTCCCAATGTTATTAAGTGAAACTCCTATCCCTCGTTTATTTCCAAGCTCTTCTTTTATCTCAAGTGCCAGGGTGTAATACTCCATAGCCTTATCAGAATTACCTTTATTTTCGTAAATAACCCCGATGTTATTCAACGAACCCCCTATCCCCCGTTTGTCACCAATTTCTTCTCTTATTTCGAGTGAGTGAGTGTGGTATTCCAAAGCCTTATCATATTCACCTTTTGTATCATAAAAATTTCCGATGTGGTTCAGCGAGATTGCTTTCTGTCTTTTATCACCAAGCTCCTCAAATATTTCAAGTGAGCGGATTTGATAATCCAAGGCTTTTTCATAGGCACCTTTTATTGTGTAAATAATCCCGATGTTGTCCAGTGATCTACCAATCCGTCGTTTATCACCAAGCTTCTCAAATATCTCAAGTGAACGCATGTGGTAATCCAAAGCCTTATCATTGTCACCTTTTTCATAGTAAATAACCCCAATGTTATTCAGCGAATGTCCAGTCTCTTGATTATTGCCAGATTCTTTTGCTTGTTTTAGTGCTTTTTCATAGAAACTCATCGCCTTTTCAATATCACCAGTATTTTGATATGACACTCCCAAACCTAACTTTGCTTGAAGCAGTGCATCATCTAATTCGATGGCTTTTTGAAAGAGACCTCGGGCTATTTCTATATCTTCAAGATTTTGACGTTTTTGATATTTATATTTGGCTTTCAGATAATACTCATAGGCTTCTGTGTTTGTAGTGGGGGGTTCTGTAATCTCTTGGTTTGTGGAGACTTTAAGTATTTTAAGAATATTATCTGCAATATTCCCCACAATTCTTGGTGAATTATTGAAAGACTCGGTCCATTTATTGGCAAAGACACTAATACCGCTCTTTGCCTCAATGATCTGACAACGTAATTCAAAGCTATCTTCCAGCTTTTGTAAACTACTAATCAAGAGATATTTCACTCTCAAATTTTTAGCAATATCTTCAAATTTATCCACAGGATTAATATCTAAAATTGTCTTCAACGGTGTAACTCGTATTAGACCGGCACCAGCAACTTTAATAATTAAGTCCTCAGTTATACCAGACACCCAAAAATCATCATCTGTTTCACCTCGGTTTTCCATTAACAGAATGCCAATGGATGGTACTTCCTGATTCTGATTGATAATTGTATACAATCCGCCCACTGCAACGAATAACACTAAAATTGCAGCAACGATTATCTTCTGGTTAAACCAGAGCTTCTTTACATCTTTCTCTAACTTGGCTGTAACTTTACTAAGATCAGTTTCTGGTAAATCGTGGGAAATCAGACAATAGACTGATAATTCTTGTTTAACGCCTTTTAGCTTGGGTTTTCCGATGTACTTGGTAATTATCTCTGGGGTTCCCAAAATATCTCTTTGAACCTTATCTGAGATAACGATACCGCCGATAGCCGCAAAAGGCTCAAGCCTTGAGGCGATATTTACATCATCCCCGAATACATCACCATCTTTTGCCAGGATGTCTCCCTGGTGAATACCAATACGGAGATTTAGATCATCTATTTCCTTGGTAACTTTTTGAATCTCTATAGCACAGAAAACTGCATTTTTACTACTGGAGAAGCTCAGAAGTAATCCATCACCAATTTCTTTGAGCCACTCACCATCAAACTGTTTGACAATGGGTTGAAGTATCTCTCGCTGTCTATCGAGAAGCTTGAGTGCTTTGTCTTCATTGTCTGCGGATAGAGCTGTGAAGCCAGCAATATCTGTAAACATGATAGCAGCTAGTTTGCGCAGTGGAATTGTAGTCATGATTTCCCCGATTTTGAATTATGAATCAATATAGGAGTATGCAGGATAATCTCCAAATCTGAGACGATGAATTGAAGATCAAGGGATTCCGAAATCAAGCCTACCCAAACCGAGCCTGCGGAACGGTATTTGTGTCATAGTATGTCATACTGTGTCATAGTTGGCAGGATAAATCGGAAAAAATGGAAGATTCTGTAATAATTGTTATTATTTGACTTAAATGTATCTAATTGATAATTATTGTTTTAAGTGAGCGTTATGTGCTCGAATCCCTTCCACCCCGCTCTTGTTTTACAACAACTTAGGTATCGTAAATGCAGTCATATGCTAGTGCACACAGTGGCACTTTTTGCGATATATCACGCCACCACATGCCATATTCTTTGACACCATTTTGACACAGTTTACAATTAAGGGAAATCTTGAATCAGGGGACGTTTCTCGGATAGAATATATGGTGAGGCGATATACATATTGTACATCTATTTGTAGATATAAAAATATAACCTCTATTTAGGTTAAAATGTATCACCAGCTGCACAGACAGTTTTTGGGATCACTGTAGTTAGCTGAGGGGCAGCCTACTAAAGAATAACGACTAGGGATTCATTGTCCCTTGTATCAAAAACCATGGCATTTAATACCATGAAATCATAATTTAAATACATATCAAACCTGTAAATCTTTTATTTGTTGTGAAAATAGCGATCTTAGTTATTTGCACATTCTCATTTATCATTCACTTAAAGTACATTTCATACTAACTTCTAATCGCTTTAATGTTGTTGTTCTAAGAATTCCCCCAACCGGAAGTACCGGGTTAAAAACAAAGGGGGATAGCCTATTCTTCATAGGCTGTGTCAAGTGGAAGAGCTTGGCTAAGAGGACCTGGAGATGCCCCACACAATTAGTGGGTAACTTCGAAGGACAATCCTCGACCGTCTGATTGGTTTGGCCAGCAAATCAGGCTAGCGCCAGCAAGGGCGCGAGATAAATACAATGGACTTGAATCGGTCCGAGGCCTCGGATCTTGATTTAAGGAGTAATCCTGATGATTAAGATTAAGGTTGCATTAGAAATAGATTTCCGCAAGCTACTTAAGTATTTGTGGTTTCTGTTTCTTTGAGATTCTGGGGCGGGCTTCTTGTCCGCCCCTTTTAATTCAAATTTCTATAACAAGTTTAACTGTTGTCACAACCCTTTAAACCCAAACGGATTTCCATTGAATCTATACTTGCTTTGATAATTATCCCAAAAAGCCACAGGTCCGGACGAGGTGTGTACAGGTCCACTTGTTGAGATACTCTGATCAGAAGTGAACGCTACAGTGTGAATGAAGTCTCTCTCTGTATTCTTGAAGAACCTCTGAGCAACTAACCGAAGGCCACCATCATCTAACAAAACTTGGAACTCCTCCATCGTAATACCTTCAACATAAGTTGCTATAAGCGCTGCATTATTCCCTGAGAACTGTTTGACTGCCTTTTTAAGAGATCTGTAAAGCGCAGTTAACATTTGGTCATTTGATTCACTTTCTGCCCGAATTACGAGCAGTCCCTCACCTCCCAAAATAGCAATATGCTCCCTTCCTGTTCGATACTTCTTCAATAGGTTGTAAGCTTGTGCATCATTTTCTACAACAAGGTTTGTTGGAAGCAATTCAATATGTATGGACAAGTTCTCATCCACTACGCAATATGATTTCCCAGCTAAAATTGTCCTATGCAATAGCTGCGAAATTTCCTTAAATGAAATTGAACTTCCTGCCAAACGATTCTTAAGTCGTATGTCAATCAGCATATGATATCCAGCACCACGAATCTGATTGACAATAAGATCTGCTAAACGATAAAAGGTGTCTCTAGGTACCTTACTACCTGCATCTGGATTCTTTCTTTTGCACTCTACCTCACCAGTGAAGGATCCTTTCCGAACAATGAAATCAAAGTTTGGTGCATTACTATCTGTACTATTTATATCATTGAGCTCGACTTCGAATCCGTTCCTCAATAAATGGGTTACTGTTTGTATCTCGAAAATGAATGGCCTTACATCCTCACTAAACAAGAATCCCCAAATCCTTTCCTTCCCAATGGCATTCGCATCGCTAAACATCTTGTTTGTACACCAAGCAATCGAAAACAGTAATTTAAGTTCAACCGAGTTATGTTTCTGAATAACTTTATCTGATTCAATTAGACTAAAGTACTGCTCTAGAGGCACCAGCAAGGGATTGCGCTGAATGAGATAATTCCCATAATATATCGTATTGGAAGATTTGATTTCATTTTGGAGGTTCTTGATCTTCTTTTTCCAGGTCTTTTCGCCTAGGATGCTAACAAACCGATCAATTTCAGCATCCATCAATTTATCTGAAATGAGCAACTCGCTTTTCTCAATACTTAACATTCTCTATTATTCATTTTCTTAGAATTGACCAGCCTACGGGATAATGACCTTTAAATCTTCCTCTACCTAACTCATTCTAGGCTTCGCATACAGGTAAGACTTACAGCTTGAATATACATGTCTCTGTGCATTTCCCCTTGTATTGGTATTTACTATCGCAACTAATTCATCAGGGACACTATGAATAGGCTCAAGATCTGCTTCGAACGTGCCGATTAAAAGGTGGCTTTTATCAATAGGAAATATGACCTCAGTATTTCTCAGTCCGAATCCAATTGGTCCCCTAATTTCCTCATCTTTCCAAGCCAGAACAACCGGATGATCACATGAAACGAAGTGTGAATTCTGATTCTTTGGAGTAAAAAGACTCCAGTTCCTAGCGTGGAGTAGTTTGATAATTTCATCCAACACTCCAAGCTCAAGTTCAATATTGCTCTCTCGTCGTATTTGAATTTCATGCTCGTTCCGGTCAATGAAATCCTTCATTTGCTCATATGGAACAGTCTCCGGCAGAACCACCCCATCTGCACGAGCTCTCGCTATGAGCCCTTCATAACTTTCCCTGGTTGAAAACGCCATCTGCCCCATTAACCGTAAGACTTGTTCCTGGGCAGAATTCATCAATGCCCTAGTTCTTGGATTTCTTACCGCTAGCAGAGCCACGAGATTTAACAAGTAGGATAGGTCTTCTTTATCCTCAAGATTGCTGACACTGAGTATTCGTCCAACAGCCAGTGAGGCTTCTCCCTCAAACTGTGACCACTTGCCCTCGAGAACATCGGGTTCAAGTCCTGGAATATCCACTCTATTGAAGTCCCGCTGTACTCCAACACCTTGAGTTCTTGTCCTGAAGTCATTTCCTGCCACTAGATCATGAACTGTGATAAATCCATCTGCTTTTCCAGTATCAGTAAATCCTGTAAGATACCACTGAGGTATATAGTGATGTCGTCGTGCTGTAGCCATATTAATATTCAGATAGTGCTGTTGGGGTTGATCCACCCAGTGGGAATATCCGTGACTGGATCTGTATATCCTGCCACTCTTGGAGATGAAACTTACCATCGTTTATATAGTGACGGAGATTGATTTTCTTCTCTCCACCACTCTCACTACATTTGTCAAATAGAGTGAGCGCCTCCTTCGAGTTGAGTAATAAAAAGGAGTAGCTAGACTGATCCTCGTTTTCCATGAGTAGCGCTAAATAATCGTTGGCATCCCATTCAGACCAATATCTTCGAGAAACTCCCCAAAACCATCGTCGCTGCTCCTCTGAGAAGCTAGAGTACTTGCATAAAACATGATTAACAGATTCAGAGAATGTTAGAACACTACTCCCGCTCAGATTCGGCTTACCCCAATCCAGCGACTCTCCTACTAAATACTTCAATTCTGCTTCTTTACGTGGGTCACGAGGTTTCTTCACTCCCCTGGGAATAGTCCGCGGTCGGACAGGAAGTGTTTTCCCTTTCTCCTGGGTACTCTCATTGAGCTTCGCATGCAATTGGTTCAATTCAACTAGCTCGATGAGTCTTTCAATAACATTCTGTGGAGTATCGAACCCTCTTGCATAAGACTCAAGCCTTTTAAAAAGAGTTGGTGATAAACGGATTACTGGCATAATATATTCCTCATACTATTATATACAGTGTTACACTGCACTAACTAATGTAGTATATGAATTACAATTGGCAAGCATTCTTTTGCATGAGTTATATTTTGTTATTTATATACTTACGTTGAGTCTATAACTCAAAGGTCGACAGAACGTGCTGGAGGGCTGGAAACAAAGGAATAGCTAACTATTATTTACACTAGGTACTAACGTACAAATATGGATAAATAACTCCTAAATAGGCCAAATTGTATCACCAGATGCACATGCTGATTCAGGGATTGCTGTAGTTGACTGAGGGACAGGATGTTACGGGGTAACGCCGAGGGATACATAATCCCTAGACTACTATATTTGTCCCGAGTTTCATTTCTTTGGGTCCCGCTATAGTAAATGCAAAATGAATGCTCTTGGTTTACTTACTCCTCATTCAGAATATTCACTGGTTGTTGCCTTATAACCCTGAACCAATTGAGGCTTACTGTCAGAACTACTATTAACATCCCTACGAGAATAGCTAGCAAGATGTTCGAAAGGGAAATTGGTGCTCTGTAATAGAAATTAGCTAGCCATATGTCAATTGTCTTGAGCCCAAGTGGTGTCGCTATTATTGCTGCAAGAATAGCAATTTGAATAAACTCTAAAAGCATCTCCACCCCTAGTCGTAATCGTGAAGCACCAAGCACCCTCATTATCGCGTAGTCCTTCAGTCTCCGTGCAGCCACAAAGTAGCTAGTACTGAATAGACCGATCCCAGCTATTGCAATTGCGATAACTACTAAGTACAGGAGTTTCTCCCTGAAACGAAGTTCTGCAGCATAGATGTCTTTCATTTCATCTGCAAGTACTTCGAGTGTAAAGGTTCTCCCAGAGGGCTCTAGATATGCCTCCACCACCTCCCTGATCGATTTCATGGCTTCGGGGGATCCTGTTGTTTCGACCATTGTGCTTCTAATATGGTAGGGAGAATTGCTCGTGTGAAGTGCAAATGGACCAATTTCCTCGTGTAGACTTCGTACATGGAAATCCTCAATCATCCCCGTTATTACATAGCCCTCTCCATAGAGAGATTTGCCTACAATCACATCCTCATCTGGAAACAGTAGATTCGCAGCAGAACGATTTAAGTATAGCCCACCTTCTTTTCCTCTATCACATGAACCATCGAAGCCTTCTGTAACCTGTAACCCCAGCATCGAAAAGATATTTGGTGTAGCAGAGTACATCATCAATTTGAATTTCTTCGTGGGGTCTCTGGGGTCGGGAATGATCTGCATTGAGCTATGGTGACTTAATAATTGGGGAGAGAAACTTGCTATGTCAATGATAGCAGGACTCTGAAGCATTGCTTCTCGGAATACCGGATACTCTTCCTTATTTATGCCAGCGATGTTAACAGTCAACATCAATATATTCTCTGACTTAAACCCCATGTCTCGGTTGATCATATACTGAATCTGATTCTGAACTGCCCCCATGGACTGAAACAGACTTACAACTATCACCAACTGAAATAGAATTAAGGTTCTATACACCCATATACTTGCATTTGAGGAAGAGCGACTTGTCCCCTGAAGGCTGAGAGTAGGCAGTCCAGAGAGGTAAATGCCACTATAACTTCCGACTGCAGAGGCGACAATGACTACAATCGCAATCAGCCTGAGTATCATTTTCGTAGAAAAGAATTCACTGATCGGGACATTCACGTCTAGTAGCTCAGTTATCTCAGGTAAAACCATTCTTGTGATGCCGATTGAGAGCAAGCCGCAAAGCGTGACAACAATGATGGACTCTATTGCAATCTGAATCCGTAAATTACTTTGCGATGCGCCTTGACTTTTTCTGATCCCAAATTCTGTAACTCTATAATTGGCTTGTGCTATGGTCAAAACAATCAGGTTTACTATAGAAATGAATAAGATCACAAATCCGGTAATCAGAAAGATCAGGTTATTAGTCGCATTACCCTCTCGGTGAAGTGAATTCATATTTGTGGGAGAATGGAGGTAGATATCATGAATTGGTTGGAGAAAGTATTGTTTGATAAACGTGTTATCCTCCAATTTCTTAAGCGCCAAATCAACCTGAGTTTGGAATGTATGGACAGGTGCTTCATCTATAAACTTTACATATAGGTGGTATATACTATTATTCCAGGGTCTTGGTGTATAGTTGCTCTTTTTTGAATAGGCTTCCATATTATCCTTATGGAATTGTAAGCTTACTATATACCTGGGGCGGATACTTGAATGGACTGGTGCATCCTCCATGATAGCCGTTATTGTCATATCTCGAGTAATCCACCTAGCTTTCAGTTTGACATTCGTTCCGATGAGACCGTCTGTGGTCCCAAAGTGCTCCAGTGCATATGACTCGGAAATTATCAATGAGTTTGGAAGATCGAGGGATGACTTCCCTACTCCATCGAGGATACGAGGTTCAAACACATCAAAATAGTTTGTGTCAGCTGCCAGGGTTGCGCGTAGCCGTACTGATTCATCATCTTTCTGTAGATGTACCCACATCCAGGACATTCTAGTTATTGATTTCACTCCAGATACATTGTCTTTGATTTGTGCTATAAGCGGTTCTGGAGACGTAGCGCTATACATTTCCTTTCCCGTACGATCATCCACGGACATCACTCTGTAAATATTCTGGCTATCGGGAAAATCACGATCATAGGTGGATTCGTATTGATAGATATAAAAAAGGGACATGCTCACGGTCATACCAATTGCCAAATTTACAATACTTAGCATTGAGAATATCTTGTTTGAGCGGAGTACATGAAACGTATGCGTTAAATAATGACTAAACATCTGATCTCCTTCGGGATTCCTCGCAACTCAAGTGTAGAACTTAGGATCTGTATCTGACACAATCTGTCCGTCGAACAGGTGTAGGATGCGGTCACCGAAGTTTGCGAACTCAACGGAGTGAGAGACCATGATGATGGTTGTACCGTAATCTTGATTCAGTTTCTTGAGAAGCTCCATAACATGTAGACCATTTTCAGAGTCTAGATTTCCGGTTGGTTCATCAGCAAAGATGACCCGCGGTCTTTTCACCAAAGCTCTCGCAACCGCTACACGTTGCTGTTGACCTCCCGAAAGTTGGTTTGGTTTGTGACGAGCACGATGGCTTAGGTTTACGTACTCAAGCGATTTATTCACTCTCGCAATTCTATCAGATCTACCTACCCCTTCATAGATCAGTGGGAGTTCAACATTCTTAGCCACTGAATAGCCCGGAATGAGATTGTAGTTCTGGAAGATGAAGGAAAAATCGTCTTTGGCGATCACATCACGCTTTTGTGTGTCAAAAGATCTGATTGGATTGCCCCTATACTGATATTCACCATCGCTGAACTCATCCAATAATCCTAATACATTTAACAACGTGGTTTTTCCACAACCTGATGGTCCCATTACAGAAATGAATTCACCTTCCTCAACCCGTAGGTTGACCTCAAGCAAAGCGGTAGTTACAATGTCCTTGGTGTAGTATTTTTTCGTAATCTTCTCAAGTCGAATCATGGGAGTGTTCCTTGCAATATTGATGTTGACAGTATCTCACTTAATTTGAATCTTTTCGACGCCCTTTTCCCAGATGTTGAATCCCGAGATAATGACTTTTTCCCCAGCATGAAGGCCCTCTAAGACTTCGTGATACTTTGCATTTTGTCTACCTAGTGTAATGGGTCTTCTAATGGCTGTCCGATGATTATCATTCACAACGTATAC
>JABMPR010000219.1 GCA_013202895.1 bacterium
ATCTGGGGCAGAGAGTTCGCAAGGTGACCGTAGCGGATTTAAACTTTGGCAAGCATACGCTTCAAATTCAAGGTAACGGAAGTATTGAAAGCCGCCATAGTCTTAATATGGTTACTCTGGTGGGTGGCCAGGTGGTCTATTCCAGAGAAAATCTTAAAAGCGGTCTTTTTGTCAAAGCAGGTGACATTCTGTTGAAAATTGATGATCGTGAAGCGAGCAATATGGCACAACAAACTCGCTCTGGTCTGATCAATGCGATTGTATCCCTCATACCGGATCTGAAAGGTGGCTCCAACAATGATGTCCATTTGAAGTGGTCAAATTATTTAGAGCGTTTGAATATGTCCTCTACGCCTGATCTGCCGGAAATCTCCGACTCTCAGGAACGAATTCGGGTTTCAATGCACAACATATTCAATCAATTCTCTCAAGTCAGAAATGCAGAGATTAACCTGGAGCGTCATACTATCAGAGCTCCCTTTGATGCCTATCTGGTCTCAGATGGAGCCATTGAGGGCACCTGGATGACACCTGGTCAAGCGGTGGCCTCTCTCATAGACCCTTTTAATCTGGAAATTGCAGTTCCCCTGACAATTGATGAACTTAATCTGCTTTCAGAAAGCGAAAATCCCATAGCAATAGTCTATTCAACAGAGGATCATCAAAAAAGTTTATCTGGCGTATTGAGACGTCAAAATGCACATATCGATCGTAGCAGTCAAACCGTAACGATTCACGTGGAGCTGACAAATAGCTCCCTCGATCCTGCATTTTTACCTGGAAACTACATGGATGTGTCTATCGAAGGGATCCATCTGCTTGATGTAGATTTACTGGCACGAGATATTGTTGTTCCCGGTCCTGCGATCTATACCATGGAAGATTCAATCCTTGCCAAGCATCCAGTCGAAATTGTGGCGACACAGGGTGATTCTGTCGTCATCCGCCGTGGAAATTTAAACTCGGGTGACCTGGTAATCACAACCACACTCCAAAGCCCCATGGTTGGGATGCGGATCGCCGTTTCTGAACCCAAGGATGATACTGATACTGCCATTGTAAGTCTCTAGACCCCAGATAAGGGCCTCTTCCATGCTAAAAAAATATCTCGAATTCTTTTCCAGACATTCTGTAATAACAAACTGGATCATGGTTGTCATCTTCCTGGCCGGAGCTGCCTCATTGGCATCTCTGCAAGTACGTGTCATGCCCAAGATGGATCTACTTGGAGTAAATATAAATATTCCCTATCCCGGCGCTTCAGCTCGTGAGGTAGAAGAGGGGATCATTACAAAAGTTGAGGAGAGTCTGAGAGGTCTGGAAGGTCTTGGTCGTATATATTCCAGTTCTCGCGATGGATTTGGCTCCATCTATGTTGAAATCCTGCCCAGCGTTGAAATGATTAAAGCCATCGATAGAATTCGGAATTCAGTTAATTCCATTGCCTCTTATCCTGTGGATGCCGAGAAACCGGTTATTTCACAAGAAACAATGTGGCAAAGAGTAGCGATGATCACCCTCTATGGTGATGAAATGGATCTACTTACATTAAAAAGGGTATCCGATGAGTTTAAGGATGAACTCACCAAAACAGGAAAAGTCAGCCTCATCCGTTCTTTTGGTACACCTCCCAGAGAGATCATTGTTGAAATATCCCCGACCAACCTGGAACGTTATGGCCTGACAATGTCAGACATCAGCAATGCCATTCGAGCAGCAAATCTGAATATTTCATCGGGGTCCATTCTCACTCAGCGTGAAAGGATCCAGATTAGATCGTATGAAAAGAAATATCAAGCACAGCAATTAGAGAACATCACGATAATCTCTGGCATCGATGGGCGAGGGGTCCTGCTCAAAGAAATAGCCAATGTCAAAGAGCAATGGCCGGATAACTGGTTCTACGAAGAGACCGATGGGAAGCAAACCATTGATTTACATGTCATGTACGGCAATGATGAAGATGTGCTGGATATAGCCGAGCTCATTGAACAGAAAATTGTAGAAGTTGAGGCTCGTTATAATGGTCTGATCCATATCGAACAGTTTATTCGCGACACAGACGAGCTGGAAGAGCGTATTATGACCCTCGTCGTGAACGGAACGATTGGTCTCATCATGGTGCTGCTCATTCTGAGTTTTTTCTTAAATCTGCGTCTGGCATTCTGGGTCGCATTGGGAATCCCCATCAGTTTTATGGGTACTTTCTTTATCCAGTGGTTGATGGGAATCACCATCAATGAAATGAGTCTTTTTGGACTGATCCTGGTTCTGGGTATTCTTGTAGATGATGGAATTGTAATCGCTGAAGCCATATTTGCCTCTCGGGAACGGGAAGGGAAAACCGGGCTTGAAGCAGCCATTGCAGGAACCATGGAAGTCATCAAACCGGTCTTTATTTCCATTCTGACTACAATGGTAGCCTTTATGCCATTTTTTGCCCTGTATGGTGATCTACGAAATTATACCTGGCAGATTGCTTTTGGAATTGTAGTGGCGCTGGGATTCTCGCTGATTGAAGCTTCAATGATTTTACCCTCCCACCTGGCACATAGTAAGGCGCTCTTAAAACCTGTGGGGGAAGGGGTTTCGAGTCCCCTCCGCCGTAAACTGGAAGCCAAAATAAATTACTTCATTCGGGACATTTATGGACCTTTTCTGAAAATCACCATGCAATACAGATGGAGCGTTGTAGCTGCCACCATATCCGGTATTCTGATTATGGTAGGTGCATTTGCCGGGACCCATATCAAAGCTCAGTTTTTTCCCGATATTGAAGCACCTTTTGCCCAGGTCAGAATCGAAGTCCCTCAGGGGATCAACAGTACAATTGCAGATGGAATCCGGAATGATGCCATCATCAGAGCAGTTGAATTCGGAGCCACAAAAGCTCAACCAGATGACGGTTATGACAATGCAATCCTGAGTCATCATTCCTGGATGAATGGCAACACTATCAGCATCTTTATGAAATTAATTCCTGCACAGGATCGTGAATATACTGTCAAATCATTTTCAGATGAATTGAGTGAAGCTCTAGGTGAATTTCCAGATGCTGAAAACGTCCAGGTTGGCAGTTTCAGCTTTGGTGGGGATCCTATCTCAGTCCGTTTTCTATCCATGGATTATTCTCAGTTACTCAAGGCGAAAAATTTGTTGAAAGATGAATTAAAGCAAATCGATGGTGTAAAGGATATTCGAGATGACACGCCTCTGGGTACCAATGAGTTTGTAGTCAGTCTCAAACCCAAAGGAAAAGCTCTTGGCTTGACTCTATATGATGTATCGAGTCAGCTACGTCAAGGATTTTATGGTCAAGAGGTGATGCGTTTGCAAAGGGGACGTGACGAAGTCAAAATCTGGGTCCGTTTCCCTGTTGATGATCGAGCCAGTGTCTCCCAGATGGAAAATTTGAAAATCCGCATTCCAGGGGGTAGTTTTGTGCCCTTCAAAGAGATTGCTGGATACAAAATGCAGAGAAGTCTGCAGCGCATTCGCCATGAAAATGGCTCCAGGGCGGTAAGTATATCAGCTAATATGGATTACTCTAAAAATGATCTGGCCGTTGTCCAGCGTGAACTGAATGATGAGATTATCCCCAGAGTTTTAGCACAGGTTGATGGGGTCACCAAGGCTTATGGTGGGCAGAATGAATTTGTCAAGCGATCCACCGATTCTATCAAATTCACTTTGATTCTAGCCGTCGTAGTCATGTTTACCATTCTCATGTTTCTCATGAAATCTTACGCCCAGGCATTTTTGGTCATAGGGCTCATTCCTCTGGGTACTGTGGGTGCAGTCGCTGGTCATGCCATTCTGGGCTTGCCTGTCTCCTTCCTATCATTCCTGGGAATTATTGCCTTAGGGGGGATTATTGTGAACGACTCGGTGGTTTTGATTGATCGCTACAATATGTTGAAAACCAGAGGCAACATGCCACCGGCTGAAGCCATTTTTACAGCGGGATTACAACGCTTCCGACCCATTATCATGACCACGCTAACCACAGCTGCCGGTCTGGCACCCCTCATTTTTCAAAAATCTGAAGGTGGGCAGTTTCTGGTTCCAATGGCAGTTTCAGTAGCTTTTGGAGTTGTTTTTGGTACTTTTCTCACGCTCCTCATGCTGCCGGCAGTATTAATGATCATTGATGTTGATCTACCTTTATTTAGAACGAGGACCATGAATTGGTTGCGAGGTAGGAGTTAATTGAAATTGGTGGACTTTCGCTGGTCTATTTTCACAATTAAAGTGCTCTGATAAATGCTAAAAGATTTTCGTTTCAGTCGAGAAGTTGAATCTGCCTTGGCGGAAGCAAAGCCTGTGCTGGCTTTGGAGTCAACCATTATTGCCCATGGGATGCCATATCCCGAAAATCTACAATTTGCACAGGAAGCGGAATCGCTGGCGCATGGGTGTGGTGCAATTCCGGCGACCATTGCTATTCTCCATGGTCAGGTCTGTATTGGCTTGGATTCAAATCAGCTGGAAATACTGGCAGGTGATGCTGCTGTTGCTAAGGTGGCCACGCGAGAGATTGGTCTTACATTGGCTCAAAAGGGTCATGGAGCTACAACAGTGTCGGCAACGATGCGATTGGCTCATCTGGCAGGGATCAGGGTTTTTGCCACTGGGGGAATTGGTGGCGTACATCGCGGAGCTGAGAATGATCTAGATATCTCTGCAGATCTTATAGAGCTATCCCGAACTCCGGTTATTGTCATTTCAGCCGGAGCCAAAGCGATCCTGGATTTACCTAAAACATTAGAATATCTGGAGACCATGAGTGTCCCGGTAATTGGATATGGTACCAGCGATTTTCCAGCATTTTATTCATCACGATCGGGTTTGGAGATTCACCAATCAGTTGATAATGTTGCTGATATTGCCCAAGCCTTTGATGCCCAATGTAAGTTGGGTATTATGTCTGGGATGCTTATCGCGAACCCAGCTCCACTTGAAATTGAAATTCCTCTGGATGAAATGAGTGTGATCATTGATTGTGCTCTGAAGGATGCGGCCAGATTTGGAATTATTGGTAAGGAGCTAACTCCTTATCTACTGGGTCGAATTGTTGAACTCACAGGTGGGCGCAGTTTGGATGCCAATCGGGGGCTGGCATTAAACAATGTTAAATTGGGTGCGGAAATTGCGGTAATGCTTGCAGAACGGGCTTGAAATCCCTTTTGCAGAAACTATATTCATGCCGCTTTTAGAACTTCGAGGTGTGGTCCTTCGACAGCGCTCAGGATAAACTCCATCCGGTTAGCGCATCTCGACACAGGTGTCGGGAGGGCCGATAAAGGACCCCCTCAAGC
>JABMPR010000220.1 GCA_013202895.1 bacterium
CCACTGATCAAAGGGACATCTCTGCCCCAGCGGATAGCTCCATCCGGTGGGGTTTCTCCGTTTTTGGAGGAAGTAGATTGTTTATTTTAATAATACTCGCGACCTTGTTGCCCTTGCTTACATTCGCCCAGACCGAGATTGAGGGGGAGGTGT
The DNA here is from genome assembly GCA_013202895.1 of bacterium. Taxonomy (GTDB): domain Bacteria; phylum Fidelibacterota; class UBA8477; order UBA8477; family JABMPR01; genus JABMPR01. Next base: position 154 of record JABMPR010000220.1, read on the forward strand.
CGGGGGAATGGACTGCTGAAGGCAGTCCGTATATCGTCGTGGATTCGACATGGATACCGGAAGATGAGGAGTTGCGGATTGGTCCCGGTGTGGATGTGCTGTTTGGTGAAGGGCTGGGGCTCGATGTGTTTGGTACTCTCACCGCAGAAGGTACAGAGGATGACTCCGTACGGTTCTTACCGCAGGAAGAAGACAGGGTCTGGCGGGGTATAAATTTCAATAACCCTGAAATTGAGAACACATTCACTTATTGTGCAATCAGAAGTGCGCAAATTATCTTTGGTTTAGGTCAACATACAATTCTAATCGTAGATAATTGTGACTTATTTAGTCAGGAATTATTAGTATGGAATCAGAATGGAAATAGAACCAGCGCAAGTAGAATCACTGTAAACAACAGCGTGTTGAACACAAACATGCAGGGTGTTCAAGTCAGCGGTTATCGTTTTACAGCCAATAATTGTGAAATTATTGGTGGTTATGATCCAAATGGGAATATGACTACCGCAATTACAAATGATTGTGGTGGAATAATCACATTGGAGAACTCACGCATCTATGGTAGTGTATTAGATTCTGACAATTTTACAGTGACTTCTTATATAGATTGTGAGTTTGAAAGGATTTACAATTATGATATATTAACCATCTCTCATAGTGGTTTATTAAGAAATTGTAATATTAGTATGAGTATAGTATGTAGTATTTCGGAATACTTTGAGATTACTGACTGTGTTATAAATGGTGATATAAGACTTCGCTATTTTAATGGTTCAATTACGGGATGCCAGATAGACAGTGAACTTATTCGGTTTGGCGATTCAGAAGTATATATTGAAAACTGTGATATATCTATAGAGAAATTTGAATTTAGGTCTGGCACCAATGTTGAAATCTATAATTGCGGTATAACTGGTCAGATAGAATCAAATGGTGATCGAGAATGTAATTTAACCATTGAGAGATCTTTTCTGCAAGGCGAACTTCTCCTTGGAGGATGGGTTGAACTTAAGGTAATAAATAACACTATTATTCTTCCGGGAGTACCACAACAGAATCATCATACACCATTCGAATTATATGTACAGTATGGCGAAAGCGCACCCGTAATCATGAATAACATCATATATATGACTGAGTGCAATGAAGAAACATCTTTGTTCTACTTCGTTTCATCGGATGAGGATGATCCTATGCCTATAACCGATTATAACTGTTTCTATGGCTATGATAATCTATTACATGAGCGGAATAGAGAAGCGAATCTGAATTTTGAGCTTAATGAAACAAACATTGTTGACGATCCTCTATTCACGTCATACGATCCCTTAGACCCACATCTTGAATGGAACTCGCCGTGTATTGATGCAGGCAATCCTGATAGTCCTCTTGATCCTGATAGCACCAGGGCTGATATAGGAGCAAGAACTTATGATCCCATGCATTATGTATTCAGACCATCAGCCGAAGTCCGCTTTCCTGAATTATTAAGCATAAATGCTTTTCCCAATCCATTTAATAGCATGACCAACATCAGCTTCAACCTGCGTGAAGACAGTCGCATCAGGCTGACAATCCACGACATCCAGGGACGTGAGATTGCAGTGCTTCAGGATGGTAGTGAAGTAGCTGGTACTCATTCAGTATCATGGGATGCAACGGGAATGACTTCAGGAGTGTACTTCTGCCGGTTGCAGTCTAAAGGTAAAACAGCAACAGTTAAGTTGGCTATGGTCAGGTAAGATTTTATCAGATTTGACTAACCTTTAAGAGTTGCTTATGAGCAGCTCCCAAAAGCAAACAGGCTCTCAACTCGATGTAAGAGATGAGAGCCTGTTTTTATTGGTGCCGAAGGCCGGACTTGAACCGGCACGCCCGCATTTAGACGCTACCCCCTCAAGATAGTGTGTCTACCAATTCCACC
>JABMPR010000221.1 GCA_013202895.1 bacterium
GTGTAATACTCATGATGACCTCATTTGAAGAAATTTGCTCTAAACTAGTCGACAATTTTAGGTTTGGTTAATTTTTTTCAATAGGAATTTAGCAAAAAAAGATGAACTAAATTTTCTACAATTCAGCCATTCAGACGCTTTCACTCCTGAACAAATCCTGACCCCTACGCATTAGAGTCATTCAGAACGCTTCGATTAGCTTGCCTTCCGCCCCCCGTGTGTGAAATATTGATAAACTAAATGCGGTAAAGCGATACAAGTGCTGTGTTTTTGATAGAACTATTATACATTTCAGTGTTATTGCTACAAACCACAAGTAAGCGGGGAAATCACGTTGAAAACGAGTCATTTAAACACTGATCCTAGACAACCAGCGCTGAGAATCATAGTCTATTTATTATTAGTTTTGAACATTTCAGGATCGCTTTCTGCATTTGAATATTTGGATCATCCGGACAATCCAATATTTAATGGTTCCCATGGCTGGGATGGGCTGGCTCTGATCTCACCCAGGGTGTTGTACGAAGATTCTATCTATAAAATGTGGTTTGCCGGGAGGAATGTGGGCTTGCCCATTCGAATAGGTTATGCGGTCTCAAATGATGGTGTTTCATGGACTGAAACAGGAAGCCCAATTCTGGAGGTTGGTCCGGCGGGTTCATTTGATTCAGCAGGTCTTAAACGGATGAGTGTTGTCCACGATCCTTCTGGATATAAAATGTGGTATACCGGTGTTAATGGAGCAGGTATCCACCAAATTGGACTGGCTACAAGCCCGGACGGAGTATCCTGGACGAAATATAACCAAAACCCTGTGGTAGCCACAGGCCAAGCAGGATCATGGTTTGAAACCATGGCTAATGCCCCCAGTGTATTCAAAATAGGGGGTGCCTATCACATGTGGTTTGTTGGCGCTAATAGTTCAGGGGAGGTAGGGATAGGTTATGCACATTCTTTCAGTGGTATCAATTGGATTCAGTCCCAGTACAACCCAGTATTAGTTAGTGATCCCGAATCTCCATGGGAAACAGTGGGTGTATCATTGCCAGATGTTGTACAGCTCGCAGATGGCTCATTTGTCATGTTTTACATGGGCTACGATGGGTTTTATCGACAGATTGGGATGGCTCGATCCACTGATGGCATCAACTGGATTAAAAGCCCCAATAATCCAATTATACAGCACGGTGAGCCAGGTAGCTGGAACGAAGAAACAAGTTCTGGTCCTTGCGCAGTCTCACAAGGTCCGGGTCAATATATGTTGTGGTATACTGGCAATGCCACCTCCGGTTCTACCACCTGGGCAATTGGACAAGGGACTCTGTCTGTTGAAATAATTGGGGATCTCACAGGAGATGCTCAGGTAGATATTGGGGATATATTAGAGTTGATCGAAATCATTTTAGAATTTTCAGAAGCCACTGACTATCAATTATTGGTTGGGGATCTGTATGGGGACAATTTAATTGATGTTTCTGATTTAGTGATGCTTGTAGAATTAGCCATTCCAGGAGATTAAAACTTCGCTGATAAAAATATTTTTAAGAGTGTACTGTTTTTGAGGGTAAAGCAATGATTAATACAAGAATGAAGACCATGCCTGAAACTGGACTGGAACATGCTGAAATATTGGCACAGATGAAACAGTATGGGGGCGAAGACGTTAATTACCAGGACTCCCGCACCTGGAGTCTGGTATATCATCTGGATGAAAAGCATACCGATTTTTTAAAACAAGCCTACGGTCTTTATTTTTCAGAAAACGCTCTGAATCCAATGGCATTCAAAAGTCTTAAAAGATTTGAGACAGACGTCATCAACATGACCGCTTCCATGTTCCATGGTGGAAAAAAGGCGGTAGGAACTCTGACATCGGGAGGGACAGAAAGCTGCCTGCTTCCGGTCTTGACTTACAGAGATCTGGCGAAATCCAAACGTAAGCTACCATTTAGACCAGAGATGATAGTTCCTCAAAGCGCCCATGTAGCCTGGAGCAAAGCCGCCAAATATTTTGGGGTGAAAATCAGATACGCTCCGCTGAAGAGCGATTTCAGTGTGGATGTCGAAGCAGTCAGGAAGTTGATAAATCGACGAACGATCCTGCTTATGGGCTCCGCCCCTTCTTATCCTCATGGCGTTATTGACCCCATAGGAGAATTGAGCAATGTGGCTCAACAACATAACATTCCTTTACATGTTGACGCCTGTCTGGGGGGCTTTCTGCTGCCATTTATCGAAAAAAATGGAGGCACTGTCCCACCATTCGATTTTCGATTAGCTGGAGTGACCTCCATCTCTGCAGATGTGCACAAATATGGTTTCGCTGCCAAGGGAGCCTCAACCGTTATCTACCGCAGCATGAAATATATGCAGCATCAATTTTTTATAGATGAAGACTGGCCCGGTGGTGTCTTTGCATCACCGGCATTATTGGGAACCCGCCCAGGGGGATCTTTTGCGGCTGCCTGGGCTGCTATTCATGCCCTGGGTGTTAAAGGCTATTGCGAAAACGCCAGACAAATCATGAAAGTCACAGATCAATTACAAAGTGGAATAAAAGCAATTGAGGGTTTAAAAATTTTAGGCAAACCCGACATGAGTGTGTTCGCTTTTAATTGTTCAGAAGAAAATCTCAATATTTTTGCCATTGGTGATCAAATGGACGCACTGGGTTGGCATATAGATCGAGTTCAACGCCCAGAAGGCTTGCATATAATGGTGACACCGGGTCATGCAAAGATAGTGTCTCAATATCTATCTGATCTTAAGACTTCTGTTGAAACAGTCCGATCCAAGCCGGAACTTGGTGCCAAGGGGAACGCGGCCATGTATGGTATGATCGCCAAAATGCCCTTTAGGGGTATCATTAAAAAAGAAGTCCTGAAGATGATGAAGGCACTTTATAGTCCCACGGGGGATATGCCAATGGATGGAGGAAATAATCCTCTTTCTGTAAGAGTTATGTCAAAATTTATGCAGCGTTTTGGCAGGTCTAAAAACAATTAACCAGTTCTGGTAAATCAGAGCTGCAATACTAATTGAAGGTGAAGATGTGGGGGTTTTGAATTCCAGCAGTATCAACTAAAATAAAAGTTACTTTGTGGTTTGTGGCGGCCATAATGATCGTGGTTTTTGTGGGTGTAATGTATATCAGGTCAATGTTTGAGGTACCAGATTTATCAAAAGCACCGGCTTATTATCCCTTTAAATCTGAAGCCGCAAAAACCAACTATTTGGAGCATTATGACCGACGGTCTACTGTGTGGCCAGTCCCTTCCGAGACACGCATGGTCAAAACATCGTATGGGGAAACTTTCGTCCGAATCTCCGGACCGACTAATGGATCTCCGCTGGTCTTGTTGCCATCCACCAGCGCCTCAGGACTCATGTGGATGCCAAATGTTAAGGCGCTTTCTGAGGAATATAGGGTCTATGCTGTAGATAATATATATGACTACGGACGGAGCGTGAATAGACGCAATATCAATGGTGCAGAAGATATGGTGGCCTGGCTGGATGGGCTTTTTACCGAATTGGCTCTGGGAGACAGTATCAATCTGATGGGTCTATCTTTTGGTGGCTGGCTTACCAGCCAATACACTTTGAGCCACCCGCAGAGACTCAACCGAGTCATCTGGGTTGCACCCGTGGCTACCGTTAAGCCACTCCCGGGTGAATGGGCCTGGCGTGGAATCCTGTCAGCCCTGCCACATCGCTATTTCATGAAAACCTTTATGATGGATTGGTTATTCGAGGACTTGTGCAAGATGCAGGATAAACAGAATCTGAAGCTCATCGATGACCTGATGCAGGATGCTATTCTGGGTTTGAAAAGTTTTGTATTCAGGATGCCGGTGATGCCGACTGTACTCACTGATGTGGAACTGGAAGGGATCGAGGTTAAAACACTTTTTCTTGTCGGTGAAAACGAAAAGCTATATTCTGCAGGCGAAGCGGTGAGCCGCTTGAACCAGGTAGCGCCACAGTTAAAAACCGAAATCATCCCCAACGCTGGCCATGACCTGACCCTGGTTCAGTTGGATCTAGTGAACAGTAGAATTCTTGAATTTCTCAGGGAAACTCCTCGAAATTGAAGATTATATAAGTCTGGAAAGGATGGAATTGAAAGAAACCCTCTTTATCCTGTATGTCAAAGATCAGGAAAAAAGCACTGAGTTTTATTCACAGGTTCTGGACCAGGAGCCCAGTCTCCATGTTCCTGGTATGACTGAGTTCAAGCTTAATGATGGAAGTGGGTTAGGCCTAATGCCTATTTCGGGGGTTAAAGGTCTTTTGGGTCGCGCATTAAAGGACCCTGGTCTTGCAGACGGAATTCCTAGAAATGAGCTGTATTTAATAGTTTCAGATGCAGCTGTTTATCATCGACGATCTTTGGAGCAAGGCGGGCTCGAGATTAGTCCTCTACGAAAGCGAGATTGGGGTGATGCAGTGGCATATAGTTCTGATCCCGATGGGCATATAATGGCATTTGCACAAAAAATTCAAATCCAATAGGGGGGTTAGTATATTAAGCTCTGAAATGAATTAAGGATGTATTTTAGATTTATTTAATACCTAAGAATAGTTTTAGCAAGCCTTTTAGTTTGAACTTCCAGGTTCCACCCACCATCATTACAAATCCAACCCAGCGGTTGTAGATAAATCCAGGTACCGGCGACCAATAGAGTTGTTTATTGGCGGGGAAAAGATCACTGACTATAACCTGGGCTTCAGTCATTTCCAGCAAACCCAGCTCGCCATGTGTTCGACCCACACCACTTTGCTTGAAGCCCCCCCAGGGAAGATTTGGGATGCCATGACTGAAAAGGTGATTGTTGATTGTGACAACACCTGCTTCAAGCTGAGATGCAATATGACGAGCCATTCGATGATTCTTGGACCAGACTGAAGCTGTGAGACCCAAATCTGAATCATTCGCCAATCTGATAGCTTCTTCAATCGTTTTAAAGCTCATTACACCCATAACTGGTCCAAAGGTCTCTTCTCGCATGATTTTCATATTATGATTCACATCTGTGAGGATAGTGGCCGGCAGAGCCTGACCGGTATTCTCGTCTATCTGTGATATTGCCGAGACGGATGCACCTTGCTGAATCGCTTCCTCCAAGGTTTCTCGGACTGCTTTTTGTTGACGAGCCGTGGTCATTGTTCCTATTTGAGTTTCTTTTTTCTCAGGGTCTCCCACACGCAGTTTCTCAACCCGCTGCTTGAGCAATTTTAAAAAGGGGCGATACACATCGCGATGAACGTAGATTCGCTCAACTCCAGCACAACTTTGACCAGAATTGGAAAAACCAGCCCAGATCGCTCCATTGGCGGCTTTTTTAAGATTGGCTTCAGCGCAGACGATCATGGGATCGTTACCACCAAGTTCCAGAGATACCGGAGTCAGAGTTTCTGCTGCTTTTTGCATCAACTTTTTACCTATGGGAACACTACCGGTAAAAAACAATTTATCAATCCCAGCTTCCAGGAAAGCATCTCCTGCAATACGACCCGCTACATTGACTTGAATAAATAGATTTGCCGGCAAATCACCTGAGTCAACAATTTTCTGGATGATTTGTCCCACCATTTGTGTTTCAGAAGCTGCTTTGTAGAGAATCCCATTTCCGGCCATTAAAGCCATGAGTATTTCATGCATGGGGATGGCCAGGGGATAATTCCAGGGTGAGATAATACCTATGACCCCCAGGGGTATTCGCTGCAAACTGTTTTTTGTATAAAGACTGAAAATATGTGAGCCTTTGACGCGCCTGGAGCGCAGGACACGAGCTGTGTGTTTTATATAATAATCAAAAGCAATCACTGCTGAAGAAATATCAGTCAGATATGCATCAGCCAGGGTCTTTCCATTATCCCTGGAAATTGTGCGGGCATAGCTTTCGCTATGCTTAACCAGATGTCGCTGCATTTTTCGCAGGGATTGACCACGTTCTGAAAAAGAAAGTTTTGCCCACTTGGCCTGGGCCACACGAATTCTTTTTACTCCCTCATTAATATCCTGAACAGTGTTCTGTGGGATTTTTCCCAGGGATTCGCCAGTGGCGGGATTAAAAGCTTCAGTATGCATTTGGTTTTCCATCTACATCCTCTTGGTTGTTCAGAAAATCTAGGCTTAACCGAATGAATTAGTAGGATTATTTACAGCTAATTCATGCGTTATTTTTGGTCGGTACCTTTGAATAATTCGCTTATCTTGGGCACTGATTTTTCGTTTTAATAACAGTGCTCCGGAATTCAGGAAATAGAGACTAGATTCAGGCAGACATCAATAGATTTTAGGATATGATAATGAAAAAACTTAGTGTTAATGATCTTTGCAGAACCACCAACGACGAGGCTTTAAAATTTGAATCTACTGCTGAGCTCTCAAATCTAAAACAGGTAATTGGTCAGGAACGTGCAGTCAAGGCCTTGAAGTTTGGTCTTGAGATTCTGTCTCCAGGTTACAATGTGTTCGTTGGTGGATTGCCCGGAACTGGAAAAAGTACTATTGTTGCCAATCTGGTAAAAAAGTTTGCTGAGTCAAAACCGCAACCACCAGATTGGATAGTGGTCTTCAATTTCCGGGACGAATATCATCCTAAAGCCTTTAGTCTGCCCGCTGGTGAGGGGCAAAAGTTTACAAAACAGATGAAACGATTTATCTCCAGTTTAAGTACGGATCTACCAAAAGTATTCAAGGGTGAATTATACGCGAAACGCAAAAAAGAGATTACAGCGGAATTCGATAGTGGCCGTGAAGAGATTATCAGTGCTGTAAATGCAGAGGCAGCAGAACTGGACATACAGCTTTCTCTGAATCAATCGGGGTTTCAGACCATCCCGCTCAAAGGTGGAGAACAAATGAGCGAGGAGGCTTTTGCTGCCCTCTCAGAGAAAGAGCAAGCGGAAATCAATGAGCACATCAATTTAATCCAAGGTCACCTCAGAGAAGCTTTAAGAGACATGGCTGAGGTTGAAGAAGAAAGAGAAAATGTTGTAGAAAATCTCCAGGAAAAAATTGCATTAGATACAGTCGAACATCGGATAGGTCGTCTGTTTGAAAATTACGAGGAGTATCCCGGGATTATCGAATACTTGAAAAATGTAAGAGATGATATTGCTGAGCATGTTCAGGAATTTGTGGGGATGGAGACCAGTCAGGAAGAGGAAGAAGGCGTTAGCCCGGTACAAGTTCAGAAAGCATTGATGCAGCGTTACAAAGTAAATCTCCTGGTGGATAATTGTCGCCAGAAGGGTGCCCCGGTTATTATTGATACGAATCCTTCCTATTACAATCTCTTCGGCCGGATTGAGAAAAAAGCCCTGCTGGGTACCTGGTACAGTGATTTTACTATGATCACCGCCGGGGCGATGCTGAAAGCCAATGGGGGCTTTTTAATTCTGGACATACAGAATGTGCTGCAGAATGTTCATGTGTGGGAATCCCTCAAACGGGCTTTAAAAAATAAAACCTTACAAATCGAAGATGTAAATGAGCAATTCGGATTTTCTTCAACCACCTCATTGAAACCTGAGACCATCCCTTTGAATCTCAATGTTGTTCTACTGGGACGTTCAGATTATTTCCACTATCTGCAGGAGGTAGATGACGCCTTTAACAAAACTTTTAAGGTAAGGGCAGATTTTGATTATGAGGTCGACCGAAATGCTCATAATGAACTCCTGCTTTGCCAATTTATTGCTCGCGTATGCCGGGAAAACAAATTGCCCCATTTTACTTCTCAGGCTGCCACGCAGATCATCGTTTTCAGCTCAAGGCTGGCAGGAGATAAGGGGAAATTATCCCTTCAATTTGGGACTCTGGTTGGTCTTATAACTGAATCAGCCTATTGGGCTAAAAAACAGAAACATCGACAGGTTCAGCTTGAGGATGTTCGCCAGGCTATCGCTGAAAAGCGCTTCAGGGGTAGTTTGTACGAAGAAAAGGTTTGGGAAAATATAGAGAGTGAAACCTTGTTAATCGATGTTGCCGGTGAACATGTGGGACAAATTAATGGTCTGGCTGTTTATTCCATGGGGGATAACTCATTTGGGAAGCCGTCACGAATTACAGCTACCACCTATATGGGTAAACCGGGGATTATAGCTGTCGAACGAGAGGCCAAACTTTCAGGCAAGACCTATGATAAAGGCAATTTGATCATTAATGGTTATCTGGGTCAGACTTTTGCCCAGAACTTCCCCTTGTCTGTATCCATCACATTAACTTTCGAGCAGTCCTACGGTGGAATTGATGGTGACAGTGCCAGCTCCACTGAGATCTATGCTATTCTTTCTGCGCTGTCGGGTTTCCCGGTCAAACAGGGAATTGCTGTAACGGGCTCAGTAAATCAGTGGGGAGAGATTCAGGCTATTGGGGGTGTAAATGAGAAGATCGAAGGTTTTTTCCATCTGTGTGAGCTGCGTGGGTTAACCGGCGAACAAGGTGTGATTATTCCTGAGTCAAATGTGGATCATTTAATGTTAATGCCAAATATTCAGGAAGCTGTAAAAGCTGGTAAGTTCGCTATCTGGTCAGTTTCTTCAATTGGGGAGGGTATTGAAATACTCACTGGTGTGAATGCTGGAAGCCTGAACAAGCATGGCAACTATCCAGCACGAACCGTGTTCGGGGCGGCTCAGACTAAGTTGAAAAAATACTTTATGAAGGGTCAAAGCTTTAACAAATAGCATTGAAAAACCTATCGAATTATGACGGGCACGGCTCAATAGTTGCTATATCCAATACCTGTGAAAAATAAATGATGTTTGCCATCATTCAGCATTGTAATAGGTAGGAGTGGACGTTAGTTTTTAATGATGAATGAGCCGGAATACGGAGGGCCTGATCTGCCTCTTAAAGCAATCTCTGGACTGTATAAAGAACAGGGAAGCCCTTATTGTAAACAGCCACTGACAGAATCCAGCAACTCAATCAATTCAAATCAAAAAAACACATTTTCGTTAAACGGGAGTTCGCATTCATGACGAAACAAATACAACGTATTAATGATGCAACCATTCGCTTTGCCGGAGATTCCGGCGATGGTATGCAGTTAACTGGAACACGCTTCACGGAAGCAACTGCCATTGTGGGCAATGACCTTAAAACAATCCCAAATTATCCATCTGAAATTCGGGCACCAACCGGCACTCTGGCAGGAGTTAGCGCCTTTCAGTTGATGTTTGGTTCCCAGCGAGTTTTTACACCAGGTGATTTGCCAGATACGCTGGTTGCCATGAACCCGGCGGCTTTAAAAGTTCATCTAAAGGATCTTAAAAAAGGGGGTATTATTCTGGCAAACGCCAATGCCTTTACTGAAAAAAATCTCAAGATGGCAGGCTGGGAGGACAATCCGCTAACTGACGGATCTTTAGAATCCTACACGGTTTTCAGTATTGAAATGTCAAAAATGGTTCGGACCGCTCTGGAAAAATCTGACTTGACATCAAAGGGTATTGAACGTACGAAAAACATGTTTGCCCTGGGTGTTCTTTTCTGGATGTACAATCGGCCGGTAGAACCCACTGAAGAGTGGTTAAGGAAAAAATTTGGCAAGAATCCCTCTATTGCAGAAGCTAATATCACGGCTCTAAAAACAGGCTTCAATTATGGTGAAACCACTGAAATATTCACAACATCTTATGCTGTAGAAAAGGCAGATTTGCCTGTAGGAAAATATCGTAATATTACAGGAAATGTCGCTGTTGCATATGGCTTGGTTGCTGCCGCAAAAAAGGCTGGTAAAAAGCTTTTTCTTGGCTCATACCCGATTACGCCCGCTAGTGAGATCCTGCACACCTTATCGGGCCTGAGAAATCATGGAGTAAAGACTTTTCAGGCTGAAGATGAAATCGCTGGAATCTCTTCAGCCATCGGCGCAGCCTATGCTGGTGATCTGGCATGTACAACAACCTCTGGACCAGGAATGGCATTAAAAACCGAGGCGATCGGGCTTGCTATCATAACGGAGCTGCCTCTGGTGATTGTCAATGTCCAGCGTGGCGGTCCAAGTACGGGAATGCCAACGAAGATGGAACAATCCGATCTGTTTCAGGCAGTTCATGGACGCAATAGCGATGCACCCATCCCGGTGATTGCTGCCCAGGATCCTGCCGATTGTTTTGCGGTTGCTTTCGAAGCAGCTCGAATCGCTATAAAATATATGACGCCCGTTATTATGCTTTCAGATGGTTATCTGGGGCAGGGTTCAGGTCCGTGGCAGATACCAGATCCGAATGATCTGCCTGAGATCAAAGTCAATCATCCTGATAGCTCTGCTAGGGGTGAGAACGGTTTTATGCCTTATTCTCGTGATGAATACGAGACGCGACCCTGGGCTCTACCAGGTACTCCTGGTTTGGAACATCGAATTGGAGGACTTGAAAAAGAAAACATTACTGGGATGGTCAGTCAGGATCCTGAAAATCATCAACTGATGACTGATTTACGAGCGCGTAAGGTGAAAAACATTCTTAAGGAGATTCCTCCTTCTGAGATTAATGGAGATAAAAAGGGCAAGTTATTAATTATTGGTTGGGGCAGTACTCATGGTTCCATTCATGTAGCCGTCGATCGAGCCAGGGTGCAGGGCTTAGATGTGAGTCAACTCCATTTGCGCTGGGTAAGCCCATTTCCTTCTGATCTCGAGGAAATCACAAAGCATTTTGATGAAATATTAATCCCAGAAATAAATGCAGGCCAATTGGCGCTGTTACTGAGAGCTGAATTATTGCGACCGATCCATCAACTAAATAAAGTTCGTGGAGAGCCTTTCTATGCATCAGAGATTGTCGATAAAATCAACGAGATTCTCGGTTAAAACCGGGGAATTCAATATGAATAAGGTATTGTAAGATGAGTGAGACTGTAATAAACCCAGAAGAATTGGTTCTGACCCGCAAAGATTTTGTCCCTGGTAATGAGGTTCGCTGGTGTCCAGGTTGCGGTGATTATTCAGTATTAGCGAATATGCAAAAGACATTGCCGCTAATGGGTGTTCCTAAAGAAAACTATACATTTGTTTCCGGTATAGGCTGTTCCAGCCGTTTTCCATACTACATGGATACTTATGGCTTTCATGGAATCCATGGTCGGGCGCCGGCGATTGCTTCAGGCATTAAGCTGGCAAATCCAAATCTTGCTGTCTGGGTCATCACTGGTGATGGTGATGGTTTTTCCATCGGTGGAAACCATATGATTCACGTGTTAAGACGAAACATTGACCTGAACATCATGTTGTTTAATAACCGGATTTATGGATTGACAAAAGGTCAATATTCACCCACTTCAATGTTGGGGATGAAGACCAAATCATCTCCATTTGGTTCGGTGGATCGTCCTTTCAACCCCAGCGCAGTTGCTCAAGGGGCTAACGCTACATTTATTGCCAGAGCACTTGATGTTGATGCAAAGGGACTGCAGGAAAGCATAAAGCGAGCCCAGGACCATAAGGGAGCTTCGTTTATAGAGGTGTACCAGAATTGCCTCATTTTCAATGACGGTGAATTTGAAGACCTTGAAAACAGGGGTACTCGACCTGACTTTGCCCTGTTTGTAACTCATGGTGAGCCCATGATTTTTGGTAAGGATATGGATAAGGGAATCATCATGAAGGATAATCACCCCAAGGTTGTTGCATTGGGGGGTGATTGGACAGAAAAGGATCTGCTCCATCATGATGAAACCAATCCCATTATTACCAATCTCTTGCTGGAGATGACTTTCGATGACAATAATCCAACACCATTTGGTATACTGCGTGCTGTTGAGGAGCCGACATACGATGGACTGCTGGTTTCTCAAATTGAGGAAGTTACAAAGATTCAGGGTGAAGGTACGCTTGAAGATCTTTTTAATAGTGGAGATGTTTGGGAAGTCAAATAATCCATGTCCAAAGGGATCGCACTTAGTTTTGAATGATTATTAATATTGTAGTGGTGAAAGATGTTTAAATATGATGAAGGTGTCCTAAAAGCTCAACTTCTGGAGTTAATCCGCCTGGCTGCCACTGATCTGCCTAAAGATGTCGTAGACAGTATCAAAGCCGCGCAGCAAAACGAACCCCCGGACTCAGCTGCGCACAATGTTTTCGGGATGTTGTTAAAAAATGTGGAGTTGGCTCGGAATGAGTCGATCCCGATTTGTCAGGATACTGGCACCAATATATATCTTGTGCATATTCCTGAAGGTATTTCAATGCGTAAGCTGACGGCTCTGATTCTGGAATCAACATCAGAGGCGGTGGATAAGAGTTACCTGCGCCCCAACGCAGTGGATAGCATAACGGGAAAAAACTCAGGGAATAATATCGGAGAGGGGCAGCCCTTTATTCACTTTGAAGAGTGGGATAATGACTTTATTGAATTTAATCTGATGCTAAAAGGCGGGGGCTGTGAGAATGTATCTACCCAATATAAGTTACCCGATGTTGGCTTGGATGCTGGTCGTGACCTGGATGGTGTTTATAAAGTTATTGTGGATGCGGTCAATGAGGCACAGGGTTTGGGTTGCGCACCTGGAATTTTAGGAATCGGAATTGGGGGGGATAGAACCAGCTCTCACCAGACTGCCAAAAACCAGCTGTTTAGAAAATTACCCGATACCAATTCCAATCCTGAATTAGCTCAGCTGGAGACCAAGTTATTGATTAACTTGAATAAATTGGGTGTGGGACCCATGGGGTTTGGTGGTAAAACCACTGTTCTGGGGGTGAAAATGGGTGCCATGCACCGGCTTCCCGCCTCATTTTTTGTTTCAGTTTCGTATATGTGTTGGGCATATCGGCGTCATAGCATGATCGTGAAAGCCGGCGGAGAGGTGAGTTATGATTAAGCTGCAATTACCAGTTTCAGAACAAGCCATTCGTGAATTAAAGATCGGGGATGAAATCGGCATTTCAGGATTGATGGTAACAGCTCGGGATGCTGCACATAAGTATATCCATGAGAATTGGCCGGACTGGCTGAATCCCATTATGGAGAACGGCATGATCTATCATTGTGGACCAGTAGTGAAGCAACATGAAGATGGCAGCTGGTCTTTTGTTGCTGCCGGTCCCACAACAAGTATTCGTGAGGAGCCCTATCAAGCAGCTATAATGGAGCATTACAAAGTGCGGGCTGTTATTGGGAAAGGCGGTATGGGCGAAAAAACCCTTGCCGGTCTTGCGAAATCAGGGGGTGTTTATTTACATGCCATTGGCGGTCTGGCAGCGTCTTTGGCTAAGTGTGTAGTAAAAGTGCATGATGTATACATGTTAGAAGAACTGGGTGTACCTGAAGCCTTCTGGCATATTGAAGTCAAAGATTTTCCGGCAGTGGTCACTATGGATAGTCATGGTGGGTCACTCCATAAAAGTATCAAAGCCAAATCAGATGAAGTTGCCAAGAAGCTGATATTTGGTTGAGGTCAGCACCCAGCCGATATTTTCCAGAGACCGGTTTATTCACCGGTCTCTTTTTAAACCATTTTGAGTGTAAAAAACGTGTGAACATGATAGCTTGAAAAGATTATAATCAAGAGCAGATGAAACAATTCCACGTAAAAGACGGTCATCAAAAATTCAAGCAACGGGTATATGTTGCCCTGAGTGTTACTGGATTAATCGGGTTGAGCGTTTTAACCTGGCTGTATTTGCTGGCACAGGATCTCCCTTCTCTTGATGAACTGGAACGCTATGATCCCGATTTGATCACGCGCATTATTTCAGCAGATAATCAGGTCATTCAAGAACTGTTCACCACGCAAAGAACCCTGGTCAAATCAAATGAAATTCCCCCCCATGTGAAAAAGGCTCTCATTGTTACAGAAGACCAGCGCTTTTATAGTCACTGGGGCATGAATCTTTTCAGGACAGTTTACAGCATTTCGCTTAATGTTGTGACTGGAGAGATTCATGGTGGCGCATCCTCACTGACCCAGCAGCTGGCGCGGAGCCTTTATGCCCGAATCGGTTTCAAGCAGACCTATCTGAGAAAAATCCGAGAATTGATTACTGCCGTTCAGATTGAGCATACTTTCACCAAAGAAGAGATTCTTACTATGTATCTGAACACCGTCTATTTTGGTCACGGTGCTTATGGAATTCAGGCTGCTGCCACCAAATATTTCAACAAAAATGTTGAGAATTTAACTGTGGATGAGGGTGCCATGATGGTGGGAATGCTGAGGGCTCCCGCATATTATTCGCCAATTACCCATCCGGATCGTTCAAAACACATACGGAATGTTGTTATTAACAGCATGTTTCGTGAAAAAGCGATCAACGCCGTTGAACGCAATTATTTCAAATCCCTACCAATAGAAACCTTTACCCCTGATAGCGTGGATGCCGGAAATGTAGCGCCCTATTTCGGGGAGTATGTTCGACGTCAATTGGAAAAGGAAGATGAAGAGCTGGGTGTTGACCTTTACCGTGATGGCTTAACCATTTACACCAGTCTGGATACGCGCCTCCAGAGCATTGCCAATGAGGTAGTCACCAGAGAACTGGAACGCGTGCAATTACTGTTTAATACCCGGTTGTTGGATGAAAATTCGAATGCGCTGGCTGAGATTCTTGAGAAAAACAATATTGGACTTGGAATTGATACGGTTCGATTAATGATCAATGATTCAATCCCTTTGGATCCAGAAATCGAGCAACTGTTAACGGTCCAGGCCCAGTTGATTTGTCTGGATGTTGAAACCGGGCAAATCAGGGCGATGGTCGGGGGTAAGGATTTCAATAAATCTAGTTGGAATCGCTCAACGCAGATGGTACGCCAGCCAGGTTCATCGTTTAAAGCTTTTTTGTACACGGCAGCTATTGATAATGGCTATCCGGTTACCACAAAACTCTTGAACCAACCCGTTGTGATCAAGACGGGTATGAATGATTCTACAGATTGGCGACCAAAAAATTATGATCTCAGTATGGGGGGGGAAACTACGATTCGTGAAGGAATTCGTCGATCCTTGAATCTAATTGCTGTAAGAACTATTCAGGAATTAA
>JABMPR010000222.1 GCA_013202895.1 bacterium
AACCCGATAGAGGCTGAAAGCTGTTTTCGCTCGTCAATCAGTTAACCTACTTTATATCGAGTGGTCTCAACCAATTTACTATCAAGCAAATGCTGCTATTCCATAGATCGTTGTTTCATCGGTATTTTAAGTATAAGTATCAAGGTGGGTATCCCCAAAGTATCCCCGATTGTGGTCAACATGATCCGATATGACCCTCTATGAACCATTTTCATAATTTCAATTGTGATGGCCCTAAAACGACAAAACCCTTACAAGCGTTACTCTGTAAGGGTTTCATGTGTGCCTGCGCATCGAAGCTCGTGCAACGAGCGCAGATGTGTACATCAGTCTACCCCCGCCACGGCGGGGTACGACCTGACAGGCCGCCCCAGTCTACGCTTAGCGTTTTCGTTCGGGTAGAACTCCCCTTCGACCTGTCTCCGCACCTTCGGTGCTACGCCAAGGCAGGCAAGCTCAGGGTAAAAAATAATCAAATCGCTTGAAAAGTTTATCTTTTCAAGCTGTCTAATCCTTCACACAACGAACAGCGAAGCCGGTATCCTTATTACCGCTATAGCCCCGGTCAACACAGGTTTCATCGTAAAAAATGGCACGGTACCACGCACGGAGACCATCGTACTCAGTAGCAGACCAAAAGTAACCGTAGTAGCCCAGATCCGAGTACCCGCTCCAGCGCGCACCACCGGGCAGCGCAGTGAAACCACTACTCCCAAACTCGGAATTGTATTCCAATTCGTTAGTAATCCATAAATCTGCATTCCCGGCAAGTTTGCTACCTTCATTTGTTCCTCTGCACCATATGTCATCTGCTTCTGCTTGGCTCATTCCCAAAGCCATCTCCAGTTCTTTCCATTCAGCATCTGTAGGCACGTGCCAGCCTTCTGGGGCTATGTTCCTGCTGTCACTGACTGCATACCAGTTATATAGGTTGCCATATGTGTTTTGGAGGGAGGCACTATTATCATAGAAGCAGTAGGCACCCGTTGTCAGGGCTGCCCAGGCCGTACCATCTGTGACATTTGGGATGGGTGTACCGTCACGATATTTAGTTGTCTTTAAGTTCTCGGCCATCCATTCGCGGTTTCCTATAATTACTGTATTATAGACATTGCCGTCGATGTCGGTGACCGTCGCTTCATAGAAGGTTATACTATCAACGTTTGATACACTATACTTTATAATTGTTTGGTCATTTTTATGTATGCGCATAATGTGGTCCTGTGCAGACGCGACAGAGCAGAATAACATAACCATGATGGTCAATTGTGCATATTTTGCAATTGCTTTCACTTCAACCTCCTACTTCACTAATAATATTTTGATCAATTGCGAATATTGACCTGAACTGATCCTGCAGAATTACACACCTGTACCATAATCTGAGGCATTGAATTTGATCTCATATCCACCGGCTGCTTGATGCTCATTCACCAGCACCTCCAATTCACAGCCCAACAGATCATAGATGATTAAACGGGTTAACCCTTCTTTCATAATCTCATATCGAATCGTGGTTGTGGGATAAAAAGGGTTGGGGTAATTATTATGTAGTCTGTATTCGAAAGGAAATTGAGGATCATCACGGGTAACACATACTTCTGGGCTATACTCAAAACCACCTGATAGGTCGATTTGTTTGAGTCTGTATTTCAGGTTATTGAGCAGGCTAATATCACTATCGGTAAATGAATATTCAGAAGCGGTGGTAACACTGCCATTGCCTTCTACAAAGCCAATCTTGGTCCAGACTTTGGTACCGGCATGGATGCGCTCTATCTCGAAGCCATAGTTTTCTACTTCAGAAGCTGTTTCCCAGGTGAGGATTACATCCGTGTTTTCGCGAATGGCAGTAAAACTCACTAGCTCAACCGGCAGGGAAACATCACCTTGTGCTGTTGTTCCAAAAACCATTTTTACAATGTCATCTATGGTTTTCGTGCTTGTGGTACCACTTGATAGCACAAAGTTTATTTCTGAACCATTTGAACCAAAAGTAATCTTGGAAATGTCATCCATGTTGCAGTGTTCGTATCCCGAACTGCACTGGACATTCAGATAGTCATCACAAAATATCTGTGTGAGACCGAGTATAAGAACTATACCAGTTTTTTTCATTCCTCCCCCTATATCTATGCAATTGACTGAGAATCAAACGGAAGCTATACAGCCTATGCAATGATTTGGTATGTCTTAAATGCAATGCAATGATTGTCCAATAACAAATACTCCCAATATTCATCTGAAACAAGAGGGTTAAAGATGAGAGAAATTGACTTCAGATCATGAGACTCAACCAGACATGTCAAGGCGGGCTTATTGATGGTCGTATATGAGTAGGATATTTTTACAGATTCGACGCTAGCGCCAGTCTAATTACTTCACCGACCCAGTATATGTCTGGGCATGCAACAAGCGTTCCTGCGGCTGTAGGAGTCAGTTACAGGATAGTGAAAGAGTCGGTAACCTGAATCAAACAAAAGAGCCAGCAAATGCCAGCCCTTTTGTTTTAAATGAAGTAGTGGGGGGTACTACTTCAAATACACCATCTTTATCGTCTTGCTATATGATCCAGCCTGTAATCGACAGAAATACACCCCTGTACTCACTGGATTGCCTGAATTATCAACACCATTCCATTGCACCTCATAACTGCCTGGAGGTTTTGTACCTTCCAGGAGAGTGCGAACTTCCCGACCTCGAATGTCGTAGATGCTGAGAACGACAGTCGACAATTCCGGTAGTTCGTATTGAATTGTTGTTGATGGGTTGAAGGGGTTGGGGTAATTACTAAAATGCGGTATTGGTAGTGTTAAATCAGAAATACCTAAGTTTGAATTCATCTCAAGTTTTAGTGCAACAGGTCTATGGTCTGAAATATTGGTATCATATTCCCACCAACCACCTGTTAGATATTCGTCTATTTTAATGGTGGTAATAACAGAGCTTTCATTCTCAAAATCATCAAATAATTCATTTGTAACAAGAATATGATCAAGATGTGAAGGCCATGTTGGATACGACCAATTAGAAACATCGCCCATGGCAATTTCATAATCAGTAAATAAATAATTGTCAACATCATCAAGAACCAATTGAAATACGTTATTTTCAGGACTATCTGACAAGACATCATTTAGATCGCCTAAAACAATTACGTTTTCATCTGGGAAATGAATATCTATATATTCTTTCAATAAATTAGTCGCATAAAATCTTCTTGTTTCTTCATCATCTGGGTTTGTGGTATCCATAATTCCATTACCACAGCATTTAAAATGATTATTTATTACAATAATCCTTTCGCTTACAAAATTCAAATCCATTACCATTGGTGATCTTGGAAAAGGACTCCAATACTGAGAAGTAGTATAAATTTCGTAGATGTCATTAACTTGTATAACATCTGTATTATAAATGTATGCCAGCCCAGCAAACCAAAGAGACTCTAGGTACCCCTCATACGAGTTTAAACTATCAACCATTTGTTCAAAATCGTTAATATTGTCTACTTCTTGTATTGCCAATAAATCAACATC